>NZ_JBGCUM010000033.1:0-60337 GCF_054177665.1 Roseateles sp. P5_E8
CGACGGCAACAACACCGCCACGCTGGGCACCGGCTCGGCGGGCTTCACCGGCATGGTGTCGGGCGACGCGCTGACCGTCGCCACCGGCAGCGGCACGTTCGCGGACAAGAACGTGGCCACCGGCAAGACGGTGAGCATCGCCGGCCTGACGCTGGGCGGCACGGACGCCGGCAACTACACGCTGACCAGCACGACGGCGTCGACGACGGCCAACATCACGCCAGCCACCATCGCGGCCATTACCGGCATCACCGCAGCCAACAAGGTCTACGACACGACCACGGCGGCAACGCTGAGCATCGGCGCCGCGGGCTTCACCGGCATGGTCGGTGGCGACACGCTGACCGTGGCGACGTCGACCGGCAACTTCGTCGACAAGAACGCGGCCACCGGCAAGACGGTCAACATCACCGGTCTGACGCTCGGCGGTGCGGACGCTGGCAACTACACGCTGGCAGCCACTACCGCGACGACCACCGCCGACATCAGCAAGGCAGCGATGGCGGCCATCACCGGCATCACGGCGGCCAACAAGGTCTATGACGGCAACAACACGGCTACGCTGAACACGGGCGCGGCCGGCTTCACCGGCCTGCTGGCGGGCGACTCGGTCAACGTGGCCACGTCGACCGGCACGTTCGCGGACAAGAACGTCGCCAACGGCAAGACGGTGAGCATCGCCGGCCTGACGCTGGGCGGCACGGATGCCGGCAACTACAACCTGCTGAGCACCACCGCGAGCACCACAGCCAACATCACGCCGGCCAGCATTGCGGCCATCACCGGCATCACGGCCGCCAACAAGGTCTACGACACGACGACGGCGGCAACGCTGAGCACGGGCGCAGCCGGCTTCACCGGCATGGTGACCGGCGACGTGCTGACCGTGGCTACGGCCACCGGCACCTTCGTCGACAAGAACGCCGCCACCGGCAAGACGGTCAACATCACGGGGCTGAGCCTGGGCGGCGCGGATGCCGGCAACTACGCGCTGGCCGCCACGACAGCAACGACCACGGCCGACATCACGAAGGCAGCGATGGCGGCCATCACCGGCATCACGGCGGCCAACAAGGTCTACGACGGCAACAACGTCGCCACGTTGAACACCGGTGCAGTTGGCTTCACGGGCCTGCTGGCGGGCGACACGGTCAATGTGGCCACGTCGACCGGCACGTTCGCCGACAAGAACGTCGCCAACGGCAAGACGGTCAGCATCGCCGGCCTGACGCTGGGCGGCGCCGATGCCGGCAACTACAACCTGCTGAGCACCACGGCCAGCACGACCGCCGACATCATGCCGGCCACCATCGCAGCCATCACCGGGATCACGGCGGCCAACAAGGTCTACGACACGACCACCGCAGCAACGCTGAGTACGGGTGCGGCGGGCTTTACCGGCAAGGTGACGGGCGACACGCTGACCGTGGCGACGTCCACCGGCAACTTCAGCGACAAGAACGCCGCGGTCGGCAAGACGGTGAACATCACCGGCTTGACGCTCGGTGGTGCCGACGCCGGCAACTACACGCTGGCCAGCAACACCGCCACGACCACGGCCGACATCAGCAAGGCCCAACTGGCGGCCATCACCAGCATCACCGCCGCCAACAAGGTCTATGACGGCAACACGAGCGCGGTGCTGACCACGTCGGGGGCCGGCTTCACCGGTCTGCTGGCGGGGGATGTGCTGACCGTGGCCACGGCCACGGGCGCGTTCAGCGACAAGAACGCGGCCACTGGCAAGACGGTCAACATCACGGGCCTGGCGCTCGGCGGCGCCGACGCGGGCAACTACCTGCTGCCCGTGGGAGCCACCACCACCACGGCCGACATCAGCAAGGCGACCGTCGCAGCCATCACCGGCATCACGGCGGCCAACAAGGTCTACGACGGCAACAACACGGCCACGCTGAGCACAGGCGCGGCGGGCTTCACCGGCATGGTGTCGGGCGACGTGTTGAACGTCGCCACCGGCAGCGGCACCTTCGCCGACAAGAACGTGGCCAACGGCAAGACGGTGAGCATCGCCGGCTTGAGCCTGGGCGGCACGGACGCGGGCAACTACACGCTGACCAGCACGACGGCGTCGGCGACGGCCAACATCACGGCCGCCACCATCGCGGCCATCACCGGCATCACGGCGGCCAACAAGGTCTACGACACGACGACGGCGGCGACGCTGAGCACGGGCGCGGCGGGCTTCACCGGCATGGTGACCGGCGATGCACTGACCGTGGCGACCTCGACCGGCAACTTCAGCGACAAGAACGCGGCGACCGGCAAGACGGTCAACATCACCGGCCTGACGCTGGGCGGCGCCGATGCCGGCAACTACACGCTGGCAGCGACGACGGCCACGACCACCGCCGACATCAGCAAGGCGGCGATGGCGGCCATCACCGGCATCACGGCAGCCAACAAGGTCTACGACGGCAACACCACGGCCACGCTCAGCACGGGCGCGGCCGGCTTCACCGGCCTGCTGGCGGGCGACGTGGTCAGCGTGGCCACTTCGACGGGCAACTTCAGCGACAAGAACGTGGCCAACGGCAAGACGGTGAGCATCACCGGACTGGCGCTGGGCGGCGCCGATGGTGGCAACTACGCGCTGGCATCCACTACCGCCAGCACCACGGCCGACATCACGCCGGCCACCATCGCGGCCATCACCGGCATCACGGCCGCCAACAAGGTCTACGACACGACCACGGCGGCGACGCTGAGCACGGGCAGTGCCGGCTTCACCGGCAAGGTGGCGGGCGACACACTGACTGTCGCCACCTCGACGGGCAACTTCGTCGACAAGAACGCGGCGACCGGCAAGACGGTGAACATCACCGGGCTGACGCTCGGTGGCACCGATGCCGGCAACTACACGCTGGCCAGCAACACCGCCACGACCACGGCCACGATCAGCAAGGCCGCGCTGAGCGCCGTCAACGGCATCACGGCGGCCAACAAGGTCTACGACGCCACCACGGCGGCCACCACGAACACCACGGCGGCCACGCTGACCGGTGTGCTGGCGGGCGATGCGGTGAACGTTGCCGCCGCCACAGGGACCTTCGCCAACAAGAACGTCGGCACGGCCAAGGTGGTGACGGTCGCCGTCACGCTGGGTGGCGCGGATGCGGGCAACTACTCGCTGCCCGCCACGACCGCCAGCGCCGACATCAGCCGCGCGACGCTGACCAACGTGAGCGGCATCACCGCGCTGAACAAGGTCGAGGACGGCAACGCCGTCGCCACGCTGGTCACCGACGCGGCTGTCTTCAACGGCAAGTTCGCGGGCGACGTGCTGGCCGTGACCCAGGCCAGCGGCCAGTTCGACAGCGCCCGCCCGGGGTTGAACAAGCCGGTGGCGATCACCGGCATCGGCATCGGCGGCACGGATGCGGGCAACTACACGCTGGCCAACACGACCGCCAGCACCACGGCCTCCATCCTGGGCAGGCCGCCCGTGCTGCCGACGACGTCCAACGCGCTGCCGGGCGCGCCCGGTGCGCCTGGCATCGTCAGCGCCACGCTGGACCTCGGCAACGAGGTGCTGGTGGCCGGGGCGCCGTCACTGGCGGTATCGGCGGGCGTGCCGGTGGAGATGAGGAGCCTGGTCGTCCAGGTGCTGCGCGAGCCGTCGGCGCTGCGCGGTGGCGACTATCAAGTCAACGTGCCGCGCGCCCTGGCGGGACAGGGCTTCGCCTTCACGCTGCCGATGAGCCTGCGGGGGCTCATCCAGCAAGTGGCGGGCGTGGTCCGCGTGACCCGGCCCGACGGCCGGCCCATGCCCGACTGGCTGCGCTACGACCCCGTGGCGATGCGGTTCACCGCGGCGTCGGTGCCGGCTGATGGCCTGCCGCTGCGGCTGACCATCCACCCGGGCAACCACCAGACGGCGGAGCTGTTGATCGACGTGCGCTGACCTGCCGCCGGCAGAATCCGCGCATGTCGGATGCGCGCACACATCGCCTGGACGAGGCCCTGGCCGCGCTGCACCAGCAGGCGCGGCCGGAGGCGCTCGATGCCATGGCCCGTTTCGGCCTGACCGGCGAAGGCCGCCTGGGCCTGGCCGTGCCGACGCTGCGCGCGCTGGCCCGCGAGTTCAAGCGAGACCACGCCCTGGCGCTGGCGCTGTGGGACACCGGCATCCCGGATGCGCAGATCCTGGCCGGCATGGTGGTCGAACCGGCCAGGCTGACCGTCGCGCAGATGGACCACTGGGTGGCCGGCATGCGCGCCTGGGACGTCTGCGACCAGGCCTGCACCAACGCCTTCGTGAAAAGCCCGCTGGCCTGGGATGCCGTCCCGCGCTGGGCGGCGCGCGAGCCGGAGTTCGAGAAGCGCGCCGGCTTCGCGCTGCTGGCCGTGGCGGCGGTGCACCAGAAGCAGCGGCCGGACGCCGACTTTCTCGCCCGCCTGCCGCTCATAGCAGCGGCGGCCGGCGACGAGCGCAACTTCGTCAAGAAGGCCGTGAACTGGGCGCTGCGCCAGATCGGCAAGCGCAGCCCGGGGCTACGTGAGCCTGCGCTTACTTTGGCGGAGCGGCTTTGTCAGCGTGAAGAGAAGTCGGCGCGCTGGATAGGCAGCGATGCGCGGCGGGAGCTGGGTCAACGGATCTTGTCGTAGTCCCAGCCCGGCCCGTCGATCTGCTGCAATCGGCGCGGGCGGGGTCGCCATTCCGGTGAAAGCAGGCTTTCCTGAGGGGCGATGCCATCGGCGTCGACGCCGGCGAGATCGAGCAGCGTGGGCATCACGTCGGCGTGGCTGACGGGCGCCTTGGCATGCACCGACAGCGCCGGGAAGGCGGCCGGCCAGCGGCGGCGGTAGGCGTCGTTGGCCCAGAAGAACAAGGGCACCGTCGTGTCCGCCTTGGAGGGGTCAGCCAGCGCATGCATGAAGCGCTGGCGCTCGTCGTCGAAGAGGTTCTCGCCATGGTCCGACGTGAAGACCAGCAGGGCCGGCTCGGGGTCGGCCCGCAGCCTGTCTATGACCCGCATCAGGAAATGGTCCAGCGCCACCAGCGTGTTGTCGTAGGAGTTGATGGTCTCGGCCTTGAAGCGGGGGCCCGGGTTGCCGCTGACGCCGGCGTCCGTCAAGGTGGGCGTGAACCTGCGCGACTGGGCGTCGTACTGCCGTTCGTAGGGGAAATGGCTGCCGGTCATGTGCAACGCAATGAACTGCCGCGACCCGGCCTGGCGCAGCAGCGCCTCGAACGGCGGCAGCAAGGCGGTGTCCATGCGCAGCAGGAGTTCGTACATGCCTTTTGAGAAGTCAGCCACCTGGGCGTCTCTGAACAGGTCCGAGATCTCCTGGTTCGACAGCCAGCCGGTGTGATAGCCCGCCTCCCGCATCGTGCGGACCAGGCCGCCCTGGCGGCGCGCATCGATGGTCCTGCCTACGATGCCCGGCACGGCCGCGTCGGTCCAATGCGCGGTGGAGGCGACGTCGCGGAAAAGCAGCAGCTCGTCGCGGATGGCGCTCAGGCCAGGCGTCGTGTCGCGGGCATAGCCGTAGATGCCGAGGTGGTCGGGCCTCACCGTCTCCCCGACGACCAGCACCAGATGCAGGGGCTCGTCGACCGACCCTGGGCGCGGCCGGCCGTTCAGCGAGGTCGTGCGCGGCGCGCGCCGGTCCTGCGCCATCACCCGCTGCACGCTGGACAGCAGGTTCAGCGGAAAGACCTGGTCAACGGTGTCCCGTTCGAAGAACGCCGGCAGGCTGAGCTGCTGCGGCACCGCCTGCTTCAGCAGCAACGACAAGCTTGCCGCGCCGAGCAGAAGCGCGAGCCAGAGCTTGCGACGACCGCCGGCCCAGCGCCAACGCGCGTCAAGCTGCCATGCGGCCAGCGGGTAGGCCAGGGCCAGCGCCGCCCAGCCCAGCAGCCAGGTGCCGAAGCCGCTCAACACCTGCACGCTCTGGGCGGGTGACGTGTGCATCGCCGCGGCGACCAGGGCGTCGCCGGGCGTGCTGCCAAAGCTGAGGCACAGGTAGACATAGGGTGGCAGCAGCAGCGCGACCGGCGTCCACACCAGAAAACTCGCCCGCAGGCTGCCGAGCAGCGCCGGCCCCATCGCCAGCAGCCAGAAGGACAGGCCCAGCACCGCCAGGCGCTCGCGCGCATCCAGCCCGCCGCTGCCCAGCGCCACCACGAGGYCCGGGCTCCAGAGGAAGGCGAACAGCAGCAGCGCCAGGCCGCGCTGAGCCAAGGAAGGCCGAAAGACCGGAGAGCTGGAAGGCGTGGGAAGCGTTGCAGTCGCGAACATAAATAGAACCTGACCCCATTTTCATATCCCTCTTAAGGGGGAGTTGGGGGGACGCGCCTTCACCGCCTCCCCCTTCGTCCCGCCCTCTGGGTGATGTTGCCAAAAGGGCCCGGCGCCGATGCTGAGGGTGTGACGTTCTTCAAGACGTTCAAGCCTTCAAACACCGGAGCCCGCCATGCAATTCTTCAGCGCCTCGCAGCAATCCAGGCCCCTCGCCAAGCCGCCCGTCGCCGCCTTGCCGGTTGAGGCGCAGGACCTAGAGATGAAGCCCGAAACCTGCGGCTGGTACGACTCCAGCTTCGACCTCGCCTCGGGCCTGGAAATCTCCGAGCAGGCCGACGACATGCTCTACCAGCTCTGCGAGCTGTTCATGCACTGACGCTACAAGCGGCAGGCCAGCGTCGTCCCCTGCAGGATGGCCCGCTTCGCATCCAGCTCGCCGGCCTCCAGCGCACCGCCGACCAGGTGCACGTTGACGCCCGCCACCCGCAGCGGCGCCTCCAGCTCGCGCAGCGGCTCCTGGCCGGCGCACAGCACGATGGTGTCAGCCTCGATCAACTGCGCATCCACCCGCTTCTCGCCATAGCTGACCCACAGGCCCTCGGGCGTGATCTGCTCGTAGTTGACGCTGGCCAGCATGTCGACGTTCTTCATCTTCAGCGCCGCGCGGTGGATCCAGCCGGTCGTCTTGCCCAGGCCCGCGCCCGGCTTGCCGGCCTTGCGCTGCAGCAGCGTGATCTGGCGCGTGGGCGCTTCCGGCGCCGGCCGCAGCAGCCCGGCGCGCACCTGCTCGGGGTCGCCCACGCCCCAGTGTTTGCGCCAGGCCGCCGGGTCCAGCGTCAGCGAGTGGCCGGCCTCCAGCAGGTACTCGGCCACGTCGAAGCCGATGCCGCCCGCGCCGACGATGGCCACGCGCCCGCCCACCGGCTTCTCGTGCCTCAGCACGTCGATGTAGCTCAGCACCTGGCCGCGCGCCACGCCCTCGTCCTGGCCCTTGATCTTCGGGTCGCGTGGGCTGACGCCGGTGGCCAGCAGTACCTCGTCGAAGCCCTTCAGCGCTTCGGCATCCACGCGGCAGTTCAGCCTCAGCTCCACGCCCGTGACCTCGATGCGGCGGCGGAAATAGCGCAGCGTCTCGCTGAACTCCTCCTTGCCCGGGATGCGCCTGGCCATGTTGAACTGGCCGCCGATCTCGGYCGCGCCGTCGAACAGCGTCACCGCATGGCCGCGCTCGGCCAACGTCGTCGCGGCGGCGAGACCCGCCGGCCCGGCGCCGACGACGGCGACGCGCTTCTTGCCGCCGCCCGTGACCGGCCGCACTACGATCTCCTGCTCGTAGGCCGCCCGCGGGTTGACGAGGCAGGTGGAGATCTTCTGCGCGAAGGTGTGGTCCAGGCAGGCCTGGTTGCAGGCGATGCAGGTGTTGATCTCGTCGGCCCGGCCTTGGCGCGCCTTCTGCACGAAGTGCGAGTCGGCAAGGAACGGCCGCGCCATCGACACCATGTCGGCCGAGCCATCCGCCAGCACGCCTTCGGCCACCTCCGGCGTGTTGATGCGGTTGCTGGTGATCAGTGGCGTCGTGATGCCCTCCTCCCGCAGCTTGGCCCGCAGCTTGGCAGTGACCCACGCGAAGCCCGCACGCGGCACGCTGGTGGCGATGGTCGGGATGCGCGCCTCATGCCAGCCGATGCCGGTGTTGATGATGGTCGCCCCGCCCGTGGCCACGCGCCGCGCCAGCTCGGCGACCTCTTCCCACGAACTGCCGTTGGGGATGAGGTCCAGCATCGACAGCCGGTAGATGATGATGAAGTCCGGCCCCACCGCCTCGCGCATGCGCGCCAGGATCTCCAGCGGCAGCCGCATGCGGTTCTCGTAGGAGCCGCCCCAGCCGTCCTCGCGCTGGTTGGTGTGCGTGACGAGGAACTGGTTGATGAAATAACCCTCCGAACCCATCACCTCCACGCCGTCGTAGCCGGCCTCGCGGGCCAGCTTCGCGCAGCGGATGAAGGCGCGGATCTGCCGCTCGATGCCGCGCGCCGACAGCTCGCGCGGCGTGAAGGGCGTGATCGGGCTCTGGATGCGCGACGGCGCCACGCACAGCGGCGAATAGCCATAACGGCCCGTGTGCAGGATCTGCAGCGCGATCTTGCCGCCCTCGGCATGCACGGCATCTGTGATGAGCTTGTGGCGCCGCGCCGCGCCCGAGGTCGCCAGCGTGCCGGCGAACGGCTTGGCCCAGCCCTCGATGTTGGGCGCGAAGCCGCCCGTCACGATCAGCCCCACCTCGCCCCGCGCCCGCTCGGCGAAGAACACGGCCATGCGCTCGAAGTGTTTTCGCCCGTCCTCCAGGCCGGTATGCATGCTGCCCATCAGCACGCGGTTCTTCAGCGTCGTGAAGCCCAGGTCCAGCGGCGCGAGGAGGTGGGGATAGTTCATCCGGCCCATGCTACCCAGCGCAGCACCGCCCAAATTGGAGGGTTCTCCTTAGGGCAGCAAGGCTCGGCAGCAACAGTTCTTCACCCGCCGCTAGATGGCGGCAATGGGGACATCGCCGGCTTAGGTTCTAATCGCCGGTCTGCGTTCTTGGCCGCACCTTTGTCAACAAGGCCTGGCGTTCTGGTTTTTTCGGAGAGTTCTCGATGCGATTCACCCCCTGGGCCACCCGTCTGGTCCTGACGCTGAGCTTGTCGGCCACGGCCCTCCTGACCGCCTGTGGCGGCAAGGGCGGCGGCGGCAGCAACACACAAGTGCGCCTGCTCAATGCCACGCGCTCCTATTCCCAACTGGATCTGACGGTCAACGACAAGACCATCAACAGCAAGGTGGCCTACGCCGCGGCTGGTGAATACGGCTCGGTCGACACCGGCAGTACAGCCACCAAGGTGCTGACCAGCGACGTCGGCACCAGCATCTCGGCCACGACGCCCACGCTCACCGCGGACAGCAACTACACCTACATCAGCTACGGCTTTGCCGGTGCGATTCGCACGACGCTGCTGCAGGAAGCCGAGACCGTCCCCGAGGCCAACAAGGCCAAGCTGCTGGTCCTGAACCTGGCCCCCGACGCCGGCGCTCTGGACGTCTACGTCACCACCGCCACCGAGTCGCTGGACACCGCCACCGCGTTGACCACCAACCTGGCCGGCGGCTCCGGCAGCGGCTACATCCAGATCAACTCGGGCAGCTTCCGCGTCCGTGTCACCGGCTACAACAAGCGCACCGACCTGCGCCTGGACATCCCGGCCGTCACGCTCGACTCGGCCAGCGTCAACACGCTGATCCTGACCGCCTCCGAAGGCGGCGTGCTGGTCAACGGCATCAAGCTGATCCAGAAGGGTGCCGTCGCTAACTTCGCCAACACGCAGAGCCGCGTGCGCACCGTCGCCGCGCTGACCGGCGCCGGCACGGTGGCTTCTTCCATCACCAGCGGTGGTGTCACCCAGCAGATGTTCAGCAGCGCCATCAGCCCGCTGATCAGCGACTACATCACCACCGCTGCCGGCAGCGGCGCACTCAGCTATGCCGCCAGCGGCACGAGCAAGACCGCGACGATCCCGCTGACCGCCGGCAAGGACACGACGCTGCTGGTCTGGGGTGACCCGACTGACCCCAAGCTGTCCGTGATCGACGACGACAACCGCCTGCCCACGGTCAGCGGCAACGTCAAGGTCCGCCTCATCAACGCCATCGCCGCGCAGAGCTCCGGCGTGTCGCTGAACGTTGACTTCAGCGCCGTCGCATCCAATGTGCTGCCGGGTACGACTTCCCTGCCCAACAGCATCTCGTCGACGGCAAGCTCGCAGGTGGACGTGACGGTGCCGACGTCCTCGTCGTCCATCTACACGAACGCCACGCTGGCCTTCCCGGCCAACAGCGTCTGGACCTTCTTCGCGGTGCCGACCACCACGACGCCTGGAACGACGACCTCGCCGGTCCCCTTCCTGAGCGCCCTGCCCAAGCGCGAGCGCCCGTAAGCCTCAAGGCTTCGTCTCGCAAAGCCCCCGTGCCTACCGGCCGGGGGCTTTTTCATGTCCGGCTGGCGCGAAGATGGCGCCATGCCCGCGCCCCAACGTGTTCACCTGCAGCGCCTGCGCCAGCTCTGGCGCAGCGCCGGCTGGCCCTGCCAGGACCTCGTCGAGATCGAGCTGCTCGCGGCCGGCTGGGTCGAGCGCCTGCTTGAGCCCGACGGCCGCGAACGCCTGCGTGTGACCGACCTCGGCGTGGCGCTGATCGCCGACTCCCTGACCCGCAACCGCGCCGCGCGGGACGCGCACGAACTGCTCGTCGAACGCGTCGCCGTCGAGATGCAGCGTGCCGGCCGCATCGCCTGGCGCGGGTTGGCCTTGCGCGCCGGCTTGCCCCAGGAGGACGGCAAGACGCTCTGGGTCAACGCCATGCCCGACGTCTATTCCATCCGCCACAGCACCGTCGAGGACTACCTCGAACCCGCCATCCACGAGATCAAGGTCAGCCGCGCCGACTTGCTGGGTGAGCTGCGCCGGCCGGCCAAGTCCGCCGCCTACCGGGCCCTGTGCGGCCAGTGCTGGTTCGTCATCAAGGCCGGCATCGCCGAGGCCGAGGAGATCCCGCCCGACTACGGCGTGCTGATCGGCCACGCCGGCCACCTTGAACTGGCCCGGCCCGCACCCCGGCGCGCCTGCAAGCCCGACTTCGCCACCTGGATGGCCCTGGCCCGCGCCACGCCGCTACTGCCCCCCGACGACGATCCACAATCACCGCTCTGAACCGGAGCCGCCCGCCATGGCCGCAGCCAACAAGACAGTCCCGACCGACGCCGACGTCGAGGCCTACCTCGGCGCCCAGCCCGAGGCGCGCGCTGCCGACTGCCGGGCCCTGGCCGCGCTGATGCAGCGCGTCAGCGGCCACCCGCCCGTCATGTGGGGCCGCATGGTCGGCTTCGGCCACCATCACTACGTCTACGACAGCGGCCGCGAGGGCGACATCTTCGAGATCGGCTTCGCCAGCGGTGCCGGCGGCAAGGGCGACATCAGCCTCTACCTGAACGCCACCGGTGCCGCCCGCAGCGCCCTGCTGGCCAGGCTGGGCAAGCACCGAGAAGGCAAGGGTTGCGTCTACATCAAGCGCCTGTCCGACGTCGACGCCGACGTGCTGGGCCAGCTCTGCGATGCGGCGCTGCGCGAGGTGCGCGCGTGAGCAGCGCCCTGCTGGCCGCCACCTGCCCGCGCTGCGGCGGTGGCTTCGAGTGCGGCGTCAATGCGGGCCACTGCGCCTGCTTCGGCATCCGCCTGAACGATGCGTTGCGCGCCGAGCTGGCCGAGCGCTACCCCGGCAACTGCCTGTGCCTGCGCTGCCTGCGCGAGTTCATCGACGCGGATGAGAGGGTGGGAGGCCATCCGGTGCGCCCGAGAGGTCTTCCCAAAGCGCCTTGATCTAGGCGCAAAGCACAGCCGTAGCCCGGTCTACGGCGAGCATTTGCAACGACGAGCAGGGTGTTTTGGGGAGTCAAAGCGGGTGTGCTGGATGGCCTCTCACCCTCTTAGCCCGTGATCGGCTCGGCCAGCGCCTCCGGCTGACCAGCGGCGGCCACCTCGGCCAGATAGCCCGCCAGCCGGGCCGTGTCGCAATGCACCGTCAGTGAGTGGACGCGGCCCCAGCGCAGCTCGAACTCGTGCATGCCCACATTGCTGCCCTCGCCGCCGCCGGGCAGCCGGAAGCGGTCGCGCCAGCTGACGACGGCGCGCGTTCGCCAGGGCCAGCCGCTGACCCAGACGCCGTCCAGCTCGAAGCGCAGCCCCGGCAGCAGGCGCTGCAGCCGCGCGTACCAGCGCGTCGTCGCGGCCAGGTCGCGGCGTTCGCCGCCCAGCGCATGGGCGCCCACCATGCGGTGCCGGTGCGCCGCGGCGAACTGGGCCGGGATGCCGTCGTAGCGCCCCGCGTTCAGCTCGGCAAACGCCGTCCGCAGCTTGCGTTCGACGATGGCGTGATACATGGCAGCTCCTTTCGTCTTGCGGGCCAAACAATGATCTTGACGATGTCAAGATTGACGCAGTATCTACCTCGATCTTGCGCGTGGCAAGATGCACCGGATGCCCAAGGCCGCCCTGCCCAAAAAGACCATGCCCGCCCTGTCGGCCGCGCCGACCGGC
This sequence comes from Roseateles sp. P5_E8, assembly GCF_054177665.1. Lineage (NCBI taxonomy): Bacteria > Pseudomonadati > Pseudomonadota > Betaproteobacteria > Burkholderiales > Sphaerotilaceae > Roseateles > Roseateles sp. P5_E8. The sequence continues at coordinate 12,392 of NZ_JBGCUM010000033.1, forward strand.
GCCGCCAAGCCAAGTGCTGGCGCGCGCGCGGCCGCAGCGCCAGCCAGGCCGGCCGCCAAATCCGCGGCCAAACCCGCTGCCAAGCCGGCCGTCGAGCGCGCCCCACGCCCACGCGCCAAGCCGGCTGGCAGCTACCACCATGGCGATCTGCGCGAAACGCTGCTCGACGCGGCCGAGGCGCTGCTGGCTCAGCGCGGCGCCTCGGCCTTGAGCCTGCGCGACGTGGCGCGCGGGGCCGGCGTGTCGCATGCGGCGCCCTACCACCACTTCGCCGGCCTGCCCGAGCTGCTCGCCGCGCTGGCCGAGCGCAGCTTCCAGCAGCTCGGCGCGGCCATGCAGGCCGGCGTCGCCGCCCACCCGGTCGATGCGCGCGAGCAGCTGCTCGCCATCGCCACGGCCTATGTCGAGTTCGCGCGCCGCCGGCCGGCCCGCTTTCGGCTGATGTTCGGCCCCGTGCTGGCCTCGCGCAGCCAGCACCCGGGCCTGGACCGCGCTGCCGAGGCGTCCTTCCGTGTGCTGCTTGATGCCGCCACGCGCTTCGACGCCACCGCCGGCCCCTTGATCGCACTGACCGGCTGGAGCCTGGCCCACGGCCTGTCGCATCTGAGCCTGGACGCCGCCTTCGCCGGCCTGCCGCTTCCTGGCCCGCTGCCCGAGCCGGCCGAGCTGGTGCGGCTGATGAGCGCCCGCCTCTTGGCATGATGGCCCCATGTCCCTGCTCGACCGCATCGCCCCGCCCCTGTTCATCTTCATCTGGGCCACCGGCTACATCGTCGCCAAGCTGGCCGCGCCGTACGCGGACCCGCTGACCTTCCTGAGCTGGCGCTATGCCGGCGTCGTCGTGCTGATGCTGGGCCTGGCCTTCGCCGCGCGGGCGCAGTGGCCGAGCCGGCGCGAGATGTTGCACCTGGCCGTCGCCGGCATCGCCATCCAGGCGCTCTATCTCGGCGGCGTCTGGGTCGCCATCCGCCAGGGCCTGCCGGCGGGCACGGCGGCGCTCATCGTCAACCTGCAGCCGGTGCTGGTGGCCGGGCTGGCGCCGCTGATCGGCGAGCGCGTCGCGCCGCGCCAGTGGCAGGGCGTGGCGCTGGGCCTGGCCGGCGTCGTGCTCGTCATCTGGCACAAGCTCAACCTCGGCGCCGGCTTCGGCCCGCCACTGCTGCTGTGCCTGATGGCGCTGCTGGCCATCACCGGCGGCACGCTGTACCAGAAGCGCTTCGTGCCGCACTTCGACCTGCGCACCGGCCAGGTGGTGCAGTTCATGGCCTCGCTGGCCGTCACGCTGCCGCTGGCCTGGGCGTTCGAGCCGATGCGCATCGAGTGGAACGCGCATGTGCTCGTCGCCATGGCCTGGAGCATCCTCGTGCTGACGGCCGGCGGCATCAGCCTGATGTTCCACATGCTGCGCCATGGCCGCGTCACGGCCGTCACGAGCACCATGTATCTGGTGCCCTCTGTCACCTCGGTGATGGCGTGGCTGCTGTTCGGCGACACACTCGGCGCACAAGCCATCGCCGGCATGGGTGTGACGCTGCTGGGCGTCTATCTGGTGGTGGCCAAAAGACCGGAGACCTCCGCATGAGCCCTGCACGGCCGCCCGAAAGGGCTCATTCCCGCTTGGCGGGACAGCGCGTAGCGCGAAGGGTGCACGTATGACCCGCGCCCATCACAAGTTCTGGCCCGCCCGCGTACCTCACGCGATCGCCCCGCCGGCCACGGCCCTGCCCGACAACCTGCTGGTCAGCGCGCGCCGCTTTCCGCACCGGCCCGCCCTCGTCTTCCTGGGACACACGACAACCTACGCCGAGCTGGCCGCGCAGGTCGCGCGCCTGGCCGCGTGGCTGGCCGAGCGCGGCATCCGCAAGGGCGACCGCGTGCTCGTCGGCCTGCAGAACTGCCCGCAGCTCGTCGTCGCCCATTGCGCCATCCTCAGCGCCAACGCCGTCATCGTGCCGGTCAACCCGATGAACAAGGCGGCGGAGCTGCGGCACCTCATCGAGGACAGCGGCGGCGTGCTCGCCATCACCAGTGCCGACCTCAGCGCCGAATGGCTGTCCGCCGGCATGGCCGCCAAGGACCTGCTCGTCACGCGCCTGGCCGAAGTGCTGCCCGGCGGGCGCACCGATGGCCAGGGCTTGCCGGCCGGCTGGGCCGACTGGCTTAATGCCGACATCGCCTTGCCCGACGGTGCCCCCACCTGGGCAGACGCCCTGGCCTGCACCGCCGCGCCGCCCGTGCTGGACGTGGGCGCCGATGACCTCGCGCTGCTGGGCTACACCAGCGGCACCACCGGCAACCCCAAGGGCTGCATGCACCGGCACAGCAGCCTGCAGCACAACGTCTTCGCCGGCGCGCTGTGGGCCAACGTCTGCCACGAGGACGTGGTGCTGGGTGTCGTGCCCATGTTCCACATCACCGGCATGGTCGTCGTCATGCACGGCACGCTCGCCGCGGGGGCCTGCCTGGTGCTGATGCCGCGCTGGCAGCGCGAGTACGCGGCCCGCCTCATCGCCACCTACCGCGTCACGCGCTGGACCAACATCCCCACCATGGTCATCGACCTGCTCGCCAGCCCGCAGGTGGACAGCTTCAACCTGAGCAGCATCGTCACCATCGGCGGCGGCGGTGCGGCCATGCCGCAGGCCATCGCCGAGCGGCTGTGGCAGCGCTACGGCCTGCGCTACATGGAAGGCTACGGCCTCACCGAGACCGCCGCGCCCAGCCATGGCAACCCCTACGACGCGCCCAAGCAGCAATGCCTGGGCGTGCCCTATCTGAGCTGCGACGCCCGCGTCGTCGACCCCGACACGCTGCGCGAGCTGCCGGTCGGAGAGGCCGGCGAAATCATCGTCCACGGCCCCATGGTCTTTGACGGTTATTGGCGCCAGCCTGAGGCCACGCGCGCCGTCTTCATCGAGTTCGAGGGCAAAAGCTTCTTCCGCACCGGCGACATCGGTTTCGTCGACGCCGACGGCTACTTCTTCATGACCGACCGCCTCAAGCGCATGATCAACGCGWSSGGCTTCAAGGTCTGGCCGGCCGAGGTGGAGAACCTCATGCACGCACACCCCGGCATCGCCGAAGCCTGCATCGTCTCCGCGCCCGACGCCTACCGCGGCGAGACCGTCAAGGCCGTCATCGTCAAGCGCGCGGGGCACGAGGCGTTGACGGAAGAAGAGCTGCGCGACTGGTGCCGCGCCAACATGGCCGCCTACAAGGTGCCGGCCCGCATCCAGTTCGTCGACAGCCTGCCCAAGAGCGGCGCGGGCAAGGTGATGTGGCGGGCCTTGCAGGAGCGGGAACGCGACCGGTGAGCGATGTCGCACGCGTGACCGCACTGGTGCGTGAGACCCCGTGGTTCATGGCCGCGCTGCATGCCGGCCGCGAGCTGGGCCTGGCGCAATGGTGCATAGGCGCCGGCGCGCTGCGCAACCTCGTGTGGGACGCGCTGCACGGCCAGCCGCGTTCCGAGCTGGCCGATGTGGACCTCGCCTACTTCTGCGCGCACGACCTCAGCCCTGCGCGTGACGCGGCGCTGCAAGCCCGCCTCACCGAACTCTGCCCCGGCCTGCCCTGGGAAGTGACCAACCAGGCCGGCGTGCACCTGTGGTTCGAGCGCCATTTCGGCCATGCCGTTGAACCGTTGTGCTCGCTGGACGAGGCCATCGCCAGCTGGCCCGAGCCGGCCACGGCGGTGGGTGTCTGGCTGGACGGCGTCGACGCGCTGCACGTCATCGCGCCCCATGGCCTCGCCGACCTGCTGAGCATGCGCATCCGCCGCAATCCGCTGCGCGTCAGCATCGACACCTACCGGCAGCGCTGCGAGGGCAAGCGCTACACCGAGCGGTGGCCACGGGTGGTGGTCGAGGTCGCGTGAGGGGCGGCTTTGCAGCGGTGCTGCCGTTCGTTGCCCTCGCTCGAACTCACGCAAACCGCCAATAAGCGGTCTTCACGACAACTGGCGCTGGCGCATTGGCGACAGCCACCGCCGTCGACCTCTTCGGACAGCGCTACGGAAGGCTGAGGGGCCACCTGTCGCCAGGTGGCCCAAGTCCAGTTTTTGTCTGAAGCTATTTCACGGCTTTCTGTGCCGCGTAATAGCTTTCAAACAACGCCCCATATGCGGGTTCGACGTGGTCGACAAAGACTTTGGCGAATTCCATCGCGTCTGGGCGATTCCACGTGTGCATCACCTCCGTAATCGCCGCGAATGTGTCAATTGGCATTGCGCCCGCCTGCGTGACCCGGGCAATGGAGATGTCGGTTGCCATCTTCGACCAATTACCCGAGGCATCCACGATGCAGAACACTTTGTATCCCTCTGCGAGGGCGCTGAGTGCAGGAAATACCATGCAAATGCTCGTGAGCGTGCCTGCGATGAGCAGTGTCTTCCGCTTGGTCTTCTCGATGGCTTCGACAAAGGGGCGGTGATCCCACGCGTTGATCGGGCCGTTACGCGGAACGTACACCGCATCGGGGTTGCTCAGAAGGATGTCGGGAATGCTCGGGCCATTAGCACCGTCGGGAACTGATGCCGTTACAACGGTCGGGATCTTGGCGATCTTCGCTACCTTCGCAAGCGCAACTACGTTGTTGCGGAGTTCCCTGTACTCCATATCACGGACCAACTGGAACAAGCCGCTCTGATGATCTATCAGCAGCAACACAGCATCGTTGGGCTCAATCATCCACTTGTTTGTCATGTCATTTCCTTTGGTTTTGGAGCTGGATACACCGCCTGCATCAGTGGCGGCTTTGTTTGCTGCTGTCGCCGCCGTTGTCAGCAATGTCGCTCCGCCAACTGCGGCGCCGCTAATAAGCATCTCTCTACGCTTCATGTGATTCTCCGATGGGCTGATACTTTCAAATGGGGAACTAGATGTGCTGTTCTAGGCTGCGGGGGATCGTGCATTCCAGCGCATGAATATGTCGTCGGCCAGTACGTGCGTCATGGTGCGGCCCAGGTGGGCAAATAACTTCAATTGGTTGGTTGCTGAATTCGCAAATAACTCGGTGGGAACCGAGCGGTCGACACCGATGACGGTGCTTTAGCCGATCCGCTTGTCACGCCGCAACTCAGCGCCGATGCGCTGAATCTCGGCCTCCCCCTGTGCGAGGGCGGCCTTGCTGGTGTGCACCGAGTAGTAGCCCATCACCAAGTCGTGTGGATGCTTCACCGCCGAGCCGAGGACGAAGGACGTGTCGCCGTGGGCGACGAAGTCGATGGCTTGCTCCGATTCCTCGAACACGGCGAGTTCACCGGTGCCCACCATCCCATTCACGTCGACTCCTCCCGCGCTGACCGCAAACCAGGCCACGGTGTGGCCGGCGGGCGGCGTGTACCGCCAGCGTCCGCCGTCCTTCAAGCTCACGGCCAAGTAGTTCATGCCCGAAGGCGCTGGAATCGGGCTATGGGCCTTGCCGTAGCTTCCCAGCAGCACACGAGCCGGGCCTTCGTGTGGAACATCTGAAGGTGCCAGGTAAAGGCTTTCCGCGTGTGCGTTCTCTTCCGAGGGCGGCAAGGCGACCCAGAGTTGAAAGCCCGACATCTGCACGTCGCCGACGGGTGCACCGATGTGCCACACGCCGTTGCCTGAGCGCATCCACTCCACGCCGCCAGCGGGCAGCACGCCCTTCTTGCCGGTCGTGTCTTCGTAGCGAAGGTTGCCTGTCATCACGAAGGTCAGCGTGGCGATGCCCGAATGCGGATGCATTGCGAAACCCTGGCTGCCAACATCGGGGTCGAAACTGTTGAGGTCGAGAAACACGAACGGCTTCAAGAGCTTGCCGAGGTCACTCGGGCTCACCAGCCGCGTGATCGGTCCATGGGTGCTTCCATGCGTGCGGTGGACGATGGCCCGCACGCCGGCGCTCGATGCTTGATCGAGGGTCGGATTGCCAGAAATGGCTTGTGATGCGGTCATCGGTCGTCCTTGGCTTTGATGTGAAGTGCGCTCGGCGAAGGCATGACGCCTGGGCTGCTGCATTCGATGCGTGAACGATAGGAGCGCTAGGATCGATGTACTAGGCGGTGCTATCGGAGTGCATCCGTCCAAAAATCGAATGAATAGGTGCTCATGCTCGATCTGAACGACATCGCCTTGTTCGTGCGCGTCGTGCGCAGCGGCAGCTTTGCGGGCGCGGCGCGGCAGCTTGGCGTGCCATCGAACACCGTCAGCAGGCGCGTCCAGGGGCTCGAGCAACACCTCGGCACCCGGCTGTTGCAACGCTCGACCCGCAAGCTCACGCTCACCAGCGCAGGCGAGGAGTTCAACGCGCGTTGCGCCGGTCTGGTCACCGGACTTTTCGAAGCCGGGCAAGAGCTGAGCTCGGGAAGCCGGGAGCCGAGTGGACTTGTTCGCGTTGGCGCCCCGGCCGACTTTCTCGACTTGTTCGTGATGGAGTGGATCGCCGAGTTCCTGGCAACTTATCCCAAGGTTCGACTCGCCTTGGTGCTGAGCGATTCAAAGGCGGACCTGATCGCGGATCGCATCGACGTGGCGTTTCGTGGCGGTCCCCTTGAGGACTCGGCATACGTCGGGCGGCATGTGTTCTGCACCGGCAACGACGGCCTGGTGGCCAGCCCGGGCTACCTGGCAGCGAGGGGTGCGCCCAACGCGCTACAGGACCTGCTGGAACACGATTGCGTGACGTTCACACAGTCTGGCAGCAGTGATGCGACCTGGCGGTTGGCCGGACCAGACGGCATCGATGAGGCTGTGCAGGTTGCCGCTCGCTTCAGCGGCAACACGGCGCAGGCCCTTCGCAAGGCCACGCTGGCTGGGCTGGGGATCACGCTGCTTCCGAGGGCCGTCATCATCAATGACCTGCGGGCCGGACGCCTTGTTCCCGTGCTGCCCGAATACCAGCGTCCCGGACACGGCCTCACTGTGCTCTACCCCAGTCGGCGTCATCTGCCCCTGGCGGTGTCGGCGTTCATTGATCTCGTCGTCGAGAAACTCGGCCAACTGGATGCGACCTTGACACCGCAGCCACCGTAGGTTGCCAGGCAGGCACGCGGTGGTGCTGTGGTCATAGCGCTCGCCTTGGGAAGCCTCTATCAATTCGGTGCTCAGTTCGCTCTGGCGTTGCAGCACGGCGCCTGCAGGTATACCGCTTCGTTGCTGCCGCTCATGCATCGGCACGCGAATGTCACAGAGCAGCCTCAAGCCGCCACCTCAGAGACTCCCCAACGACCGCGCTCCTCGCATCGCTCCGGCATGCCTAACATGCCCACATGCCACTGACCCACCCCCGCTACGTCCTCGCCGTGCCTGACCTGGCGCGGTCCGCTGCCTGGTATTGCGACGTGCTGGGCTTCACCGTCCACGACATGGGCGACCCGGGTTGGTGCTGGCTGGAGCGTGATGCCTGCGTCATCATGGCCGGCGAATGCCCCGACGCACTCGCACCTGCGCAGCTGGGCGACCACAGCTACTTCGCCTACGTACAGGTCGATGCCATCGACGCGCTGTACGCCGAATGGCAGGCCCGTGGCGTCGAGTTCATCAAGCCGTTGCGCGACGAGACCTGGGGCATGCGGGAGTTCGGCATCCGCACCCTCGACGGGCATCGCATGATGTTCGGGCAGCCGACGGCATGAGCCTCGATCTCGTGAGCTGGCGCGCCGCGTGGAGGGCACTTGGCGCCGCCCCGAGTGACTCATTGCACACCGAGCTGCTGGACCGTTATGCCGAGCGCCACAGGGCCTATCACTCGCAGCAGCACCTCGCCGAATGCCTTGCGCTGTTCGACGAACTTCGCCACCTGGCCGAACGCCCAGCCGAAATCGAGATCGCGCTGTGGTTCCACGACGCGATCTACGACGTGCATCGGCATGACAACGAGGTCCGCAGTGCCGACTGGGCGCGCGACGCGCTGCTGGATGCCGGCGCCGCCGTCGACGCCGCCGACCGCGTGGAAGCCCTGGTGCTGGCCACACGCCACAGCGCCGCACCGGCCACGCCCGACGAGCAGTTGCTCGTCGACATCGACCTCGCCATCCTCGGCGCCGCGCCGGCACGCTTTGCCGAGTACGAGGCGCAGATCGGCGTCGAATACGCCCATGTGCCGCCGGCCGTCTTCAACGAGAAGCGCGGCGCCATCCTGGCGGGCTTTCTCGCGCGGCCGGCGCTCTACGGCACGCCGGCCCTGGGCGCGCGCCTTGAGGCCGCGGCGCGCGCCAACCTGCAGGCGGCCATTGACAGCCTAGGCTGAGGCTGCCGAAGGCGCCTTGAACGCCGCGCGCCCGGACGGCGCGAGCAGCAGATACAGCAGCGGCCCGAACGACCCGGCCGCGATGGTGAGCACCGCGAAAGGCCAGACCGTGCGGCCCGTCTGCCGCGCGTCGCGCACGATGAAGCCCAGCGCGATGAAGGACATGAGGACCAGGTCCAGCAGCACCTGCCAGGCGCCCACACTGGCCATGCCGGCCTGCCAGATGCCGAGGTAGCCGACCTGCCACATCGCGTAGAGCGAGAAGGCGCCGAAGGCGGCGAGGGCGAGGAAGAGGATGGGTCGCATGGTGATCTCCGGTGGGTTGGGGTAGCGCCATCGTCGGCAGCGGCGCGCACCGTCGCAATGACCTCGGAGGTCATGGCCGCGACGACCGCGCCCGCCGCAGAATGCGCCGCATGACCGCCACCTTCGCCGCCCTGCGCAAGCGCCGCCGCGTCAGCCAGCTGGAGCTGTCGCTGCGCACCGGTGTCTCGCAACGCCACCTCAGCTGCATAGAGACCGGCCGCTCCCGCGCAGGCCGCGAGACGCTGATCGCCCTGCTCGACGCGCTGGGCGCCTCGCTGGAGGAACGCAACCAGGCCTTGCTCGCCGCCGGCTACGCGCCGGCCCACGCCGAGCGCGCGCTGGATGCGCCCGAGATGGCGCCGGTGCGCGCGGCGCTGGAGCAGCTCATCCACGCCAACGGCGCGGCGCCCGCGCTGGTGCTGGACGGCGACTACAACGTCGTCATGGCCAACGCCGGCCTGGCCCGGCTGATGGCGCTGTTAGGCCTGCCGGCCGACGAGATGCTGAGCCAGCCGCTGAACTTGCTGCGCGCCGTCTTCGCGCCGGGCGGGCTGCGCACGATGTGCGTGGACGAGGCCTGGCTGTGCAACGAGATGTGGGCCCGCGCCAGCCGCGAGGCCGAGCACCTGCCGCGCCTGCGCGCGCTGCTCGACGAGCTGCGCCCGACGCTGGAGCCCTGGACCACGGCCGAGACCAGCAGCCAGCTGCCCGTGCTGGCCTTCCGGCTGCGCGCGGCGGACGGGCGTGTGTTGAGCTTCTTCTCCACCATCACCAGCTTCGGCACGCCGCTGGACATCACGCTGGCGTCGCTGAAGGTGGAGCATCTGTTCCCGACGGACGAGGTGACGCGGCGGGCGTTGGCTGAGGTGGATTGACTTGAGAAGTGAGCGACGGTTTCAGGCCCGAAACCTGACCTTGTCGCCATATCGACTATGGGATCGTGATCCGGTGCTTGTTGGCCGAACTCAAGGGGTACTTCCCCCAGCGATAGCCGAGGTACATCCCCACGGAAGAGTCGTACCCCTGGATCGTGACGTTAGGATGCGTTCTGTTCATGCAATTCTTCAACAGATGGGCGAAGCTGTTGTCCGCGCCGGCCGGATCGCTGCGGGCGCTGTAGCAGGCGTGAATGCGGATGACCACATTGGACGCGCGGGGCAGGCCGTGCCGCTGGAACAGGGTGTGAAGCTCATCGTAGGCGCAGGACTCATCGCCAGTTCTGATGCCGTCATTTCCCCAGGATTCCGTCGACAGTTCATGGCTGCCGGGAGAGCAATGGCCCATGACGTAGATCCGGTCCGTGGCGTTGGTGTAGTTCGCCAAGTCGACGGAGTTCCTGCCCATTTCACCCAGGTATCTGAACCGAGCGGAGCCGAAGGTGGGCGCGACGAAGTGCAATGACAGCTTGGCCGATTGCACGCCAAGCGTCTTGCCCAACATGCCCATGTAGTGGTTTGGGTCCAGGAACGGATGGAGATAGAGCGGCTTGGGCATGGGGCCTTTCTCCCTCGGAACGAGGTGTGCGAATAGTTTTGGCGTTAGGAGAATGCGCTGGCGCATGATGCATTGCCGCGCGCGCGCCGAACAGGGGTATCAGTCCCCGTCTCGCAAGAGCCCCACCTAGGAGCCCGGTATTCACTGAACCCAGAGCCCGGCAGGCGCCTCAGAACTGCGTCATATGCCCGGGCAAAGTGTCGAAGCTGGTATCCACACCCTCGCGCCGCGCGTTCTCGCGTGTCGACATCCACACCGGCACGGCATCGGCCGGCATCGGGCTGGCGATGTGAAAGCCCTGCAGCACGTCGCAGCCCAGGTCGCGCAGCACCTGCAACTGCTCCTCGCTCTCGACGCCTTCGGCCACGACTTCCATGCGCACGGCGTGGGCGAGCTGCACGATGGCCTCGACAACCGCACGGGCGTCGGCGCTGGCCGTCAGGTCGACGACGAAGCTGCGGTCGATCTTCAGCTGCCGCGCCGGGATGTGGCGCAGGTGGGCGAGCGACGAGTAACCGGTGCCGAAGTCGTCGATGGACAGGCGCACGCCCAGCGCGGCGATGCGGTCCAGCGTGCCGCGCTCCTCGACGGAGTTTTCCATCATGGCCGACTCGGTGATCTCGCAGGTCAGCCGGCCCGGGTGCAGCTTGTGCTTGCGCAGCACCTGCGTCATGCGTTCGACCAGGTCAGCCTGGCGCAGCTGGTGCGGTGACAGATTGATGGCGATGCGCGTGTGCAGGCCCTGCGCATGCCAGCTCGCCAGCTGCGCGCAGGCCTGCTCCAGCACCCAGTTGCCGAGGGCGCCGATCAGGCCGAAGCGCTCCGCCAGCGGGATGAACACGCTGGGCGGCACGGACCCGAAGCGTTCGTGCTCCCAGCGCAGCAGCGCCTCCAGCCCGTAGATGCGGCCATGCACGCTGTCGACCTTGGGTTGGTAGAAGAGCATCAGGTCGCCGCGCTCCAGCGATTCGCGCAGCGCCTGCTGCATGAGCACCTGCTCGGTCCCGCCGTCCAGCATGCTGGCGTCGTAGAGCACGCAGGCGCTGCCGCCGACGCGCTTGGCGGCGTACATGGCGGCGTCCGCACAGGCCAGCAGGCGGTCGCCGGAGCGCTCCTGGTCGGGGTAGACGACGACGCCGATCGAGCAGGACAGCGCGAGCTTCTGGTCCCGCACGGCGAACGGCCGCTTCAGCGCTTCGATGATGCGGGTTCCCAGGCGCAGCGCATCCGACCCGGCGTCCGGCGACTCGATCAGCGCGACGAACTCGTCACCACCCAGTCGCGCCAGCACGTCGCTTTCGCGCACGATGGCGCGCAGCCGCTTGGCCACCTCGCGCAGCACCTCGTCGCCGCAGGCATGGCCGAAGGAGTCGTTGATGGGCTTGAAGCCGTCCAGGTCGATGAACAGCACGGCCAGCTTCGCGTCTTCGGGCGTTGCCGAAATGCGCCGCAGCGCCTGCTGCAGCCGGTCGTTCAGCAAGGCCCGGTTGGGCAGGCCGGACAGTGGGTCCTGGAAGGCCTGCCGCTGCAACTCATCGTTGGCCCGGCGCAGGTCGACGTTGGCGTGGTGCAGCGATTCGGCCAGCTGGCCGATGTGGCTCTCGGCGGCCTTGCGCTCGGTGATGTCGCGTGACAGGGCGATGAAGCGCGCCTCGCCTTCGCCGGACTTGCGCGCCATCGACAGTTCGAACCAGCGGTCCCCGCCGGGCAGGTGCAGCCGGTACTGCCGGCCCGTGGAGCGCCCCGTCCGGGCTGCCTCCGCAATGGCCGACATCGTCAGCTCGATGAGCTTGGGCGATAGCGCCTCGCTGACGGTGCGGCCGGGCAAGGCCTGCAGATGGTGGGCCAGGTCCTCCGAAGCCGGGGCATGGCATTCGAGGAAGCGCCCGTCGGCATCCAGCTCGACGAGCAGGTCCGGCAGCGCCTGCAGGATGGCCTTGGTGCGGGCTTCGGCAGCGTGCAGCTCGCGTTGCGTCTCGTAGTTGCGCAGCAGGTGGCTGACGCGATGGCCGAGGATGGACCAGTTGATCGGCTTGACGATGAAGTCGGTGGCGCCGGCCTCGTAGGCCCGCTGCACCGAGGCGACGTCGTCCCTGCCGGTGACCATGACGATGGGCAGCAGGTCGCCGGCCTCTGCGCGCAGCAGGCGGCAGACCTCGTAGCCATCGAGCTCCGGCATGTCGACATCGAGCAGCACCATGGTGTGCGGCAGCTGCCGGAAGGCGTCGAGCGCCTCGCGGCCGTCGGCGGCCAGCGTGACGTCCAGGCCCAGCTTGCGCAGCGCCGCCCGCATCAGCGAGCGCGTGCCGGCCTCGTCGTCGGCAAAAAGCACCCGCGTGGGCACCGCATCCACCGGGCTGGCTGGAGGCGGCGCAGCGGCGTTCACGCCAGCTCCCGCAGCAGCCCGGCCAGCTCGGTCTGCACCTGCGCATGCTCCTGGCGGGCCTGGCCCAGCCACTGCCCAGCACTGCGCAGGTCTTCGCTGCGGGCGCAGCGCTCGACCTCGCCGAACTGCCGGGACAGCGCGCGGGCGCCGGCATTGCTGGCGGTCGATTTCAGCGTGTGGGCCAGGCGGGCGGCGTCCTGCGGCCGGCCCTCGGCCAGCGCGGTGGCGATGGTCGTCAGCCCGGGCCCGGCGGCCTCCAGGAAGCCGGACACGACCTCGCGCAGCAGCGCCGACCCGCCGGCCTCGTCCAGGTCGATCAGCGTGGCGATGACGGCCGAGTCGATGCTGGCCCGGCCTGCCGGCAACGGGGCCGGCGCGACAGCCGCCTGCGCGGGGCCCGTGCCGGCTTCGAGCCAGGGAGCCAGCGCCGCCGCCAGCGTGGCCAGCGTGAAGGGCTTGCCGACGAAGCCGTCCATGCCGGCATCCCGGCAGCGGGCCATGTCCTCGGCCGTGGCGTTGGCGGTGAGGGCGACGATGGGCAGGCGGCCACGGTCATCGGGCAGGGCGCGGATGGCGCGGGTGGCCGCGTAGCCGTCCATGAGCGGCATCTGGCAGTCCATCAGCACGGCGTCGAAGTCATGCAGGCGCGCCAGCTCGACGGCCGCAACGCCGTCCTCGGCCACCTGCCAGGCCACCCCCAGCCGGCGCAGCATACCGATGGCGACGGCGCGGTTCACCGGGTGGTCCTCGGCGAGCAGCACGGTGCCCTGCAACCGCGTGGGGGCGGCCTCGGGGGTGGCGGCGGGGTCGCCGTCGCTCGCCACGCGCAGCTTCACGTCGACCGTGAAGCGCGTGCCCTGGCCCACGTGGCTGTCCACCTCGACATGGCCCTGCATCAGCGCCGCCAGTTCGCGGCAGATGGCCAGGCCCAGGCCGGTGCCGCCGAAGCGGCGCGTCGTCGACCCGTCCGCCTGCGAGAAGCGCTCGAAGATGCGCCCCTGCGCCTCGGGCGGAATGCCGATGCCGGTGTCCTCGACGGCGATGCGCACCGGCGCCCAGCCATCGCTTGCGGCGGCCTGCTCGACCCGCACGGTGACGCCGCCTTGCTGTGTGAACTTGATGGCGTTGCCGACGAGGTTGGCCACGATCTGGCGCAGCCGCAGCGGGTCGCCGAGCAGGTGCGTGGCGCCCAGCGCCGGGTCACAGCCCATCTGCAGCGTCAAGCCCTTGGCCTGGGCGGGCTGCGCGAACATCAGGCGCACGTCCTCGATGACCTGCGGCAGCTCGAACGCCACCTCCTCCAGCGCCAGGTGGCCGGCCTCGATCTTGGAGACGTCCAGCACATCGTTGATCAGCGCCAGCAGGTGCCGCCCCGAGACGCGCACGGCGTCGGCCCAGGCGCGCTGCTCGGGGTCGAGCGGGCTGGCCATGAGCAGCTCGTTCATGCCCAGCACGCCGTTCAGCGGCGTGCGGATCTCGTGGCCCATCGTGGCGAGGAAGGCGCTCTTGGTCTGCGCCAGCTGCTCGGCGGCGGCGCGCGCCTGCTCCAGCGCCCACTGCGCCGAGAAGTCCTTGCGCACGATGAACTCGCGCCACCAGCCGACACCGGCCGCCAGCATGAACAGCGTGACGACGTGGTAGGACCAGTAGGCCAGCTCGGCGCTGGACTGGCTTGGGTGCCACCACATCGTGGCGCCGAAGGCGCACAGCACCACCACGCCCACGACCAGCGCGACGCGGAACTGCAGGCCCAGCACGATGAAGCAATAGAACTCCAGGAAGGTGAAGTTGAGGATGCCGACCCAGGAACTCAGGCCATGGCCGCCCTCGGCGTCGATGCGCAGCAGGATCCAGAACAGGCACAGCGACAGCGCGACGATGAAGCCTGCGAGCACCTCCTGCCAGTGCCGGCGGGCCTGGGGCAGGAAGGTGTAGGCCAGGCCCAGCAGCAGCACCGGCAGCGCGACCTGCAGACGCAGCCAGTTGGCCGCCAGCCCGGGCGCGGCCAGCCAGTCGACGAGGAAGTCGCCGATGACCAGCAGCAGGCCCAGCAGCAGCGCGGCCTGGGCGTAGCGGTAGTAGAAGGCGACGTAGTGCGCGCCGAAACGCTGCTCGAAGCTCTCCGGCGTGAAGCTCAGCATGAGCCGCAGCGGCAGTGCGGGCGCCGGCTGCGGGGATTCGCTCAGAGGCTCATCAAGCGAACGCGTGGCCACGACTTCCCCCTGAACGGGTGCGGCATCAGTGCCCAACCCGCGTGCTTTTTTGCCCCGCGTCTGACACAGGGCGGCGACTGGCATTCACGGGCCGATCGGCTCCGTAGACTGCGCTGTCAACGTCGTTGGATCTTATAGAGCGCCTGGCGCCATGGATGTAGCCGCGCAGCAAACCCGGCGCGCGTGGCGTGGCTTTTGCCGCGCTCGCCCGCTCGGCGTCACGGCGTGCACGACCTTAGGGCAACGCTGAATAAGTCCCCGCGATGCAGCGCGCCCTGGTTTGGGATGGGCTGCAAGGCGCAAAGCACAGCCATAGCTAGCTATGGCGAGCATTTGCAACGCCGCAGACCGCCGAAGCAGGGATGCGCTGCGCGCGAGGGACTTGTTCAGCGTTGCCTTAGGTATCGTGGCGGTCATTCCAACCATTGAGGTCGCCATGCCCCGCTACGTCGCCCTGCTCCGAGGCGTGAGCCCGATGAACTGCAGCATGCCTGACCTCAAGCGCAGCCTGGAGGCCGCTGGCCTGGCCGACGTGAAGACGCTGTTGAGCAGCGGCAACGTGGCCTTCACGGTGGCGCGGACGCTGCCGGCCCCGGTGTTGCAGAAGCGGGTGGAGAAGGCAATGAAGGACGGGCTGGGGCGCAGCTTCGTGACCCTGGTGCGCCCCAGCGCCCACCTGCAGCAGCTCATCCAGGCCGACCCCTTTGCCGAGTTCGACCTGCCGGCCGGCGGCAAGCGCGTCGTGACCTTTCTGCGCACCCCCGGGGCGGTGGCGGAGGTGCCGCTGCCGCTGGCCACGCACGACGCCTGCATCCTCAAGCGCATCGGCGGCGAGGTGATGTGCGTCTACGTGCCCAACGAGAAGGGCCCGGTCTTCATGCATTTGCTGGAGAAAACCTTCGGCCAGGACATCACCACCCGCACCTGGGACACCGTCGCCAAGTGCGCAGCTGCCTGAGGAGACAGACGCCATGCCCATCGCCCTTGACCATCTGCTCATCCCCGCCCGCGACCGCCGCGCCGCCGCCGAGCGGCTGGCTGCCATCCTGGACGTGCCCTGGGCCGCGCAGGCGGCGGTGGGGCCGTTCAGCGCCGTCTATGTGTCGGACGACCTGACGGTGGACTTCGACGAAGTCGCGGCGGACGCGGCCGTGCCGTTGCAGCACTACGCGTTTCGAGTCGACGACGCCGAATTCGACGCACTGTTAGCGCGGCTGAAGGCCCTGGGCATCGCCTGGCGCAGCACACCGGGCGGGCCGGACGACTTCCAGATCAACACCTACGGCGGCGGGCGCCTCCTCTACTGGCGTGAGCCCGACGGCCATGCCTGGGAGGCACTGACGAAGAGCTATGCGCGCCAGCCCTGAGGCGGTGTAGGCATGAGGAATCCGGGCACGCCTGGTTGCATCCGATGCGTTTCGCAGCCTGACCCAACCTGACGGCACAACTCGTCGCCTCGGCTTGCGATTTCCCGGCCCGCGCGGCACCTCTTCCTACACGCATCCGCAGCATGCGGCCTAAGGTGCTGGATAGGGCGGCGCACGGTGTGTCGCCCGATCTCGATGTGAAGGAAGAAGCAATGTCCAACCAGCGCCAATCCAGCGACAAGCAGCAGCCGCAGAGCGGTCAGAACATCCAGCAAGGCGGCCAGAACCGGGACCAAAACCCTGGCCAGCAAAACCAGTCCGGCTCGGGCCGCGACACGCCTCAACAGGGCGGTGGCTCGGCCAACCGCGACAACCAGGACCAGCAGCAGGGCGGCAAGTCCAGCCAGCAGCAGGGTTCCAAGAACCGCTGATGCGCCGGCTGATCAGCGCGTAGCGCGATGCGCTGGCGCTGAGCAAGCCACCACACGCCATGTCCGTTTTGGGCGATCGGACATGGCGTGTTCACATTCAATCGAACCAGTCGGCCAGGTGGCCCATCTGGTCCTGCTTGGTGCGCAGATAACGCTCGTTCTCCGGGCCGGGTGCCGTGAGCGACGACTCGCGCTCCACGACCTCGATGCCGAACTCGCCCAGCGCCGCCACCTTCAGCGGGTTGTTGGTCAGCAGACGGATGCGGTGCACGC
Source organism: Roseateles sp. P5_E8 (assembly GCF_054177665.1). Classification (NCBI taxonomy): domain Bacteria; kingdom Pseudomonadati; phylum Pseudomonadota; class Betaproteobacteria; order Burkholderiales; family Sphaerotilaceae; genus Roseateles; species Roseateles sp. P5_E8. The sequence continues at coordinate 29,079 of NZ_JBGCUM010000033.1, forward strand.
CCAGGGCGCGCAGCATGCAGGCGGCGGCGTCGTAGCGGCGCGCGTCGATGGGCAGGCCCAGCTGGGTGTTGGCCTGGATGGTGTCGGCGCCGGCGTCCTGCTCGGCATAGGCGCGCAGCTTCTGCACCAGGCCGATGCCGCGCCCCTCGTGGCCGCGCATGTAGACGATGGCGCCGCGGCCTTGCGACGCGATGCGCGCCATGGCGCTCTCCAGCTGCGGCCGGCAGTCGCAGCGCAGCGAGCCGAAGACCTCCCCCGTCACGCATTCGGAGTGCACGCGCACCAGCGGCGGTTCGTCGCCGGTGAGGTCGCCCATGCTCAGCACGACGTGCTCCTGCCCGCTGTCGCTTTCGCGGAAGCCGTGGATGGCGAACTCGCCATGGGGCGTTGGCAGGCGGGTGGAAACGATGCGTTCTATCTTCATGGTCAGCGCGCATTCTCGCCGCCGACGGGAAAACCCGGTGTCGCGCAGGTTAGGCTGCTGCGCCCAACCGAGTTTCAGGAGTTCGCATGGCTCAGACCGTCCAGTTCCAGCGCCCCGACGGCGCGTCCGTGTCCGGCTACCTGGCCGAGGCGGCCAACCCGCTCGGCGCCGTCGTCGTCATCCAGGAGTGGTGGGGCCTGAACGACCAGATCCGCGGCGTGGCCCAGCGCTTCGCGTCGGCCGGCTTCACGGCGCTGGTGCCCGACCTCTACCGGGGCAAGAGCACCGTCGAGGCCGAAGAGGCCAGCCACCTGATGGGGGAGCTGAACTTCGGCGACGCCGCCTCGCAGGACGTGCGCGGTGCGGTGAACTATCTGAAGGGTTTGCAACTGGGCAGCGGCAAGGTGGGCATCACCGGCTACTGCATGGGCGGCGCACTGACGGTGCTGGCGTCGACGCTGGTGCCCGAGGCCGCCGCCGCCGTCATCTGGTACGGCATGCCGCCGCTGGAATATGTGGACGCCAGCAAGATCAACATCCCGCTGCAGGCCCACTGGGCCACGCAGGACGAGTTCTTCGCGATCAGCGGCGTGGACGGCCTGGAGGCCAAGTTCGCCGAAGTCGGTGTGCGCTACGAGGGCCACCGCTACCTGGCCCACCACGCCTTTGCCAACGAGGAGGCGCAGGGGCCGGGGCGCATCGCCAAGACGCAGTACGACGCAGCCTGGGCGCAGCAGGCGTGGGACAGGGCGATGCGCTTCCTTGGCCAGCACCTCGGCTAAGGCCGTTATGGCCCGGGCGTGCGCAAGGCCTCCAGCTGCGCCATCGAGGCCTGCAGCAGGTCCTCCACCAGGCCTAGCACCCGATCCCGCTCCTGCGTGAATTGCTCGGTCTTCATGCCTGCCGGGTCCGCCAGCAGCAGGTGGAACGGCAGCGCCAACGCCGCCCCCGTCATCGGCCCTCTCGGCCCGTCGGCCAGGCCGCCCTGGGGCGAGGGCGCGCGGTCGGTCAGGTCGACCATCGTGCCGACCATGCGCAGCGCCCGCCCGTCAGCGCCGCGCTCGATGATGCGGCCGCGGGAGTGCATCAGGCGGTAGCCTGAACCGTTGCTGCGCAGGCGGAACGTGGCCTCGTAGCCGGGCTGCGCGTCCTGCGCATGCGCGCGCATCGCGGCCAGCATGGGTTCCAGGTCCGCGGGATGGACCCGGCAGCGCCAGAAATGCGTGCTGTCTGCGCGGTGCGGGTCGGGGAAGCCCAGCCGCAGCTTCCACTGCGGGGAGTAGTGAACGGTCTCGAGTTCCGGGCGCAGGTCCCAGATGCCAAGTTCAGCCGCCTCGACGGCCTCTCGCCAGCGAATCCAGGCCGGTTGATGCCGGATATCCATGCGGTTGATTGTGATGTCGCCCCGGGCCCGCCTGCCTCAGAACGCCAACGCATTCGTCGCCTTCACCTCTTCCATCACGGCATAAGTGCGCGTTTCCCTCACTCCTGGCAATGTCCAGATCACGCTGCCGATGAACTCGCGGTAGGCGCTCATGTCGCGCACGCGGGTCTTGAGCAGGTAGTCGAAGCCGCCGGCCACCAGGTGGCACTCCAGGATCTCGGGGCGGGCCTGGACGGCGGCCTTGAAGGTGTCCATCACGTCCTGCACCGTGCGGTCCAGGTGGATTTCGATGAAGACGAGCATGGCCGCGCCCAGCTTGGCCGGGTTCAGCCGCGCCTCGTAGCCCAGGATGTAGCCGTCGCGCGTCAGGCGTTTGACGCGCTCCAGCACGGCGGTGGGTGAGAGGTGCACCTCCTCGGCCAGCTTGAGGTTGGAAATGCGTCCGTCAGCCTGCAAGGCGCGCAAGATGCGGGCGTCGGTCTTGTCCAGTCGGGGTTCGTCGCTCATATGGATTTAGTTCGGCGCATCGCGCGATTGTTGAAATTTAATTCAATGGCGCTCTGAATACATTGCTGATCTCACCAGGAGTAAGCCATGCCCACCTTCGCCGCCCCGCCCGAACTGCCCCGCCTGCCGGACCCCTACCGGGCGGAAGCCGGCGTCGTGCAGGCCCTGGCCGCGCGCGTGGGTGAGGCACTGGACTGGCCCGGCGTCATCGCCATGGCCGCGCCCTGGGTGGAGCAGGTGAGGCGCAACCCGGCGCCGTTCTGGGCSATGGAGTCGCTGCTGCGCGAGTACCCCATCACCAGCGCCGAGGGCCTSGCSCTGATGCGSCTSGCCGAAGCSCTGCTGCGCGTGCCCGACGCGCCCACGGCCATCGCGCTGACCGCCGACCAGCTCGGCCGCGCGGACTTTGAAGGTGCCAGCGAAGGCAGCCCGCACAAGATGTTGGCCGCGCTGTCGGCCTCGGCCATCTCCATGTCCAAGCGCTTCCTGCCCGGGGCGGAGGACGATGGCGGGCTGTTCAAGCGCCTGGGTGCGCAGACCGTCGTGGCGGCCACTGTGCGCGCCATCCAGCTGCTGGGCCGTCAGTTCGTGCTGGGCCGCAACATCCGCGAGGCCATGGACGAGGCGGACGACGCGCGCAAGGCGCAGAAGCAATTGCGTTTCAGCTACGACATGCTGGGCGAAGGCGCCCGCACCGAGAACGACGCCCGCCGTTATCACGCGGCCTATGTGGGCGCCATCAATGCCATTGCCGCCGCCCGTCGCGCTGGCGGCCCCGAGGCGTCGGATGGCATCTCCATCAAGCTCAGCGCGCTGTTCAGCCGCTACGAGGTGCTGCAGCGCGAGCGCGTCTTCGCCGAGCTGCTGCCGCGCGTGTGGGAGCTGATCGAGCTGGCCGCCAGCGCCGACATCAACCTGACCATCGATGCCGAGGAGGTCGACCGCCTGGAGTTGTCGCTGGACGTGCTGGACACGCTGGCCGCGCGCATCGCCATGCTCTATCCGCAGTGGCGCGGCTTCGGTCTGGCCGTGCAGGCCTACCAGAGCCGCGCGCTGGCCGTCGTCGACGAGGTGGCGGCCATCGCGCGCAAGCACGGCCTGCGCTTCATGGTGCGGCTGGTCAAGGGCGCTTACTGGGACGGCGAGATCAAGCGCGCCCAGGAGCTGGGCCTGACGCACTACCCGGTCTTCACGCACAAGCAGCACACCGACGTCTCCTACCTCGCCTGCGCCCGCGCGCTGATCCAGCATGCCGACGTCATCTACCCGCAGTTCGCCACGCACAACGCCGGCACCATCGCGGCCATCGTGCAGATGGCTCGTGCCACCGGCGCCGCTTTCGAGATGCAGCGCCTGCATGGCATGGGCGAAGGGGTGTACCGCGAGGTGTTGAAGGACGGCAGCATTCCCTGCCGTGTCTACGCCCCGGTCGGCGAGCACCGCGACCTGCTGGCCTACCTCGTCCGCCGCCTGCTGGAGAACGGCGCCAACTCGTCCTTCGTCCACCAGCTGGCCGACCCCAGTGTGCAGGTGCCCGAGCTGCTGGGTTCGCCGCTGCTGGACGTGCGCGACAACAGCGCCCTGCCGCTGCCGCCGGCCCTCTACCTGGACGAGCAAGGCCAGGGCCGCGCCAACTCCACCGGCGCCGACCTGACCGCGCCGGCTCAGCGTGCGCCGCTGCAGGCCGCGCTGGCCAGCACGTCGGTGCGCGCCGTGCCCGAAGCGACGGCCGCCGAAGTCGACGCCGCCATGCAACGCCTGCACGACGGCTTCGCCACCTGGAACGCCCGCCCCGTGTCCGTCCGCGCCGGCATCCTGCGCCGCGCGGCCGACGACCTCGACGCCCGCCTGGCAGAGTTCTGTGCGCTGCTGGTGAAAGAGGCCTTCAAGACCCAGGCCGACTGCGTCGCCGAAGTGCGCGAGGCCGTGGACTTCCTGCGTTATTACGCCGACCAGGCCGAGGCCGATCCACAAGCCATGCAAGGCCGCGGCGTCTTCGTCTGCATCAGCCCGTGGAACTTCCCGCTGGCCATCTTTGCGGGCCAGGTCGTCGCTGCGCTCGTGGCCGGCAACGCCGTCGCCGCCAAGCCGGCCGAGCAGACGCCCTTCGTCGCATGCAAGTTCGTCGAGCTGCTGCATCAGGCCGGCGTGCCCGCTGAGGCGCTTGCGCTGCTGCACGGCCCCGGCGAGACCGTCGGCGCCGGCCTCGTCGCCCACGCGCACACGGCCGGTGTCTGCTTCACCGGCTCCACGGCGGTGGCGCAGATCATCAACAAGGCGCTGGCGGCGAAACCTAACTCACCAATCCCGCTGATTGCCGAAACGGGCGGCCTCAACGCGATGGTCGTCGATTCGACCGCGCTGCCTGAGCAGGTCATCGATGCCGTCGTGCAGAGCGCCTTCCGCTCGGCCGGCCAACGCTGCTCGGCGCTGCGCCTGCTTTGTGTGCAGTCCAGCATCGCCGACGGCGTCATCGAGATGCTGAAGGGCGCGCTGCAACAGCTGCACGTCGGCCAGCCTGCCAACCTGGCCACCGACGTCGGCCCCGTCATCGACGACGAGGCCCACGCCGGCATCAGCCGCCACGTCGAGCGCCTCAAGCGCGAGGCCAAGCTCATCGCCGAGGCGCCGGTGACGGAGGCCATGCCGCGCCAGATCCGCCCCGTCGCCTTCGAGCTGGCGCGCGTCGCCCACCTCGGCGAAGAGATCTTCGGCCCGGTGCTGCATGTCGTGCGCTTCGAGGACTCGGTGGACGACGTCATCGCCGAGATCAACGCGCTGGGCTACGGCCTCACGCTGGGCATCCAGACCCGCATCGACAGCCGCGCCCAGCGCCTGGCCGACGCGGCGCGCATCGGCAACGTCTACGTCAACCGCAACATCATCGGCGCCGTGGTGGGCGTGCAGCCGTTCGGCGGCGAGGGCCTGTCCGGCACCGGCCCCAAGGCCGGCGGCCCCGACTACCTGCACCGCTTCTGCGCCGAGCCCCACCTCGACGCCCCCGCTCCGCCGCTGGTACTCGACGGCCGCAGCGACCCACTGGCCGTCGCCGCCGACGCCAGCTGGCGCGACACGCCGCTGGCCGACCGCATCGCCACGCTGCGCCGCGCCGCCGATACGCTGGACGCACCCACCGCCTTCGCGCTGCGCGGCGTCTTCACGGCTGCGCAGACGCAGTTCGCCGACGTCGTGCTGCCCGGTCCCACCGGCGAGAGCAACACGCTGCGCCACCACGCCCGCGGCGTCTTCGCCGTGCTGGGCCGGGGTGATGCGGGCCTGGCCGCCGTCGTCAGCGCGCTGCTGGCCGGCAACAGCGCCATCTGGCTCTGCGACGACGAACGTTCCCGCCAGGCCCTGCTGCGCGCCGGCCTGCCGGTCAACGCGCTGACGCTGCTGCCCGACTCGGCCCTGCCCGGCCTGCTCGCCGCGCCGCAACTGGCCGGCGTGGCGCTGGCTTCGTCGGACCCCGCCGCCGCGCACACGCTGGCGCAAGCCCTGGCCCCCAGGCGCGGCGCCATCCTGCCCCTGGTCACGGCCGCCGGCCATGTGCGCCAGCTCTACCGCTTCACGGCGGAGCAGACGCTGACCGTCAACACGGCAGCAGCGGGGGGGAATGCGGCGTTGCTGGCGGGTGGGCATTGAGGATCGAGGCCGCTGAGCCGATGACCAAACTCGTCAGGCTGACGCGCCCCTCGCGAGCCGCAGCTGGCTGCACCGTCGGCGCGATCAGCCGGTGCATGAGCGTCTTCCGGATTTGCGTCCACCCTGCGTCAGTCTCTTGCGTAAGAGCCGTCGCTCCCGTAGATGCTCTTCTCCTCGACTACGGCCCGCCAAGCTGCCTTCGCTGGCAGCTCTAGTGATGGATCTGCCAGGCGCTTTTTCGCGTGCTGCTTGAGCGCCTTGAGTGGGCAGTACGCCTCGACCTTCGAAAGGTCATCCGGTAGCGAGTACCGCTGCCCTTTCGTCGAGTCAAACCTGTGACCCAGTATGGCCAGCGCAAAGCCGTCCAGTGACGCGTCAGCAGCCTTCAATGCTGCAAATACCTCAGAACATTTCTCTGGCGCAATGCTGCTCAGCCTCCAGAGCACGAAACCAGGGCTGCTGGTGTTCAGCAGTCGGCCCGCCTTCGCGGCCCCAAGCACGTTATCTGCCAACGCCTTCGCGAGCTTGGTCTCCGACTCGGGCGGGCAGAGTAGGCCGTCACCGTCTCGGCGGTCGACGAGATAGCTGGCCGCGAACAATTCGACGGCAACCGTAAGTCCCGCCGGATCGACAACGATTCGCTCGGCAAGCATCGACGCCCTATCCGCTGCTGCAGTCCTGACGACCGACCGGATGGCCCGTAGCGCGACATCCTCCGCAGGCAACCGGAACAACTCGGATCGGTCCTGGGACCGAGCCGGAAACGGCTCGGTGTCCGCCAGCCGCGCTATGTCTAGGCACAACCTCTCGACATCGCCGACACCCGTGGCGCCTGTGGACTCGGCTACGTCACCGAGGCACTCCAAGAACTCCAAGCAGTTCTGCTGAGTCAGGGACCTGGCGATCTCGCCCCTCTGGTCAGGGTGCAGCAGGTACCGCCGCGCCAGGACCAAGCTGACGTCTCCACCGCCGACGTGGAGTTGAAGCGCGACGAGCAGCCTTGCTGGCGCTGCGATGTGCCCCTCCACATCCAGCACGCGCCCCATCGTGAACTCGTCGTCCGCCCGCGCTGTCAAAGGAAACAACCGGTGCACCAGCTTGCGGACGGCATTCGGGAGTCCGCATTGGTCGATTGCCGCATCGCGTTGCGCCGCCCCTTGTTTGAGAAGCTCTTCCGGCTTCTCAAACATAGACTGATCTCCCGGGAGCCTGCCTACGAACCAACGCGGCTCCTTGCGCATAAGTTCGAAGACGGGCGATGCCCTCACCATCAGCGCTGCTAAACCGATGATGTCGGCCAAGACGACTTCACCCCGAAGTTCTGGCTCGATGACGGATACGGTGTTGAAGACCCGCGCATAGTCGCGCGGCTGCTCCAGCAGTTCCCGAAGACCAGAGAAGTACAGCATCCCTAGCCGGTCCTGCGAGTTGCTAAAGTAGGTCTCGTGAGCTTCAGAATGCAGTCGCGACAAGGCCTCGTTGATGAGGACACGTCTCGCTTCCAGACCGATGGCGGGTAGTGGGAGGCGCACTTGGACGACCTTGTCGAGGTACGTTTCAGAACGGGGCACGCCCGCCGCTTTGAGCGCGTCGCTCACGTACTCCGGGTCCCACGCCAGCACGTATCCCACGTTCGGCAGATCGCCGACTGCCTTGACGATACGAACCATCTCGAACACCTCGAGTGGGAAGAGGCGGTCTACGTCGTCGATGAACACGATGATGGGGCGCCCAAAGTTCCGCAGTGCTTCCTCGACCTTCTGCTTCTTTGCCTCTACGTCAGGCGTCTTGTAGGTGGCGATCGAGTCCACTCCCTCGCCTGCGGACTCAACGACTGTCTTGATCAGCGAGGTCCAGGGTTCGGCGCCAGGGACCAACTTGATGAGGTCGAACACTTTTCCATAGGCCGTGAGTGCGCGCGCGACCCTTTTGCCATCGGCAGCGTGGTCAGCCAACTTCACCTCGGCGGCAATCTTTGAAAGATAGTGACGGAGCAGCGCGTCCCGGTCACCGACAAGCCAGGGGTTGAAGTGCACGACGACGGGCGCTGGCTGTTGATCCTGAAGCAGGGCCTCGATCATCGCCAGCGTCGATGTTTTTCCGCTCCCCCAAGCGCCCTCGACCGACATAACAAATCCAGCCGTTGAGTTCACTCGTCCGAGAGCATTGACTGCGGCTCTGGCGTAGCCCTTGCGCCCCAGCTTGTCGGCCTGAAGTGCGCCCTTGCCACGCAACGGTCGGTCGAAGCCAATCTCCACCATGTGTTCGTCCGATTTCAAGTCGCTCCCCTCAAAGCCTGTTTGTCAGCCGCACGGCGGCGGAGCTCATCTCGTCGTTGAGCATCTGGGCGGTTGATGGGCAACGTCTTGCCCTCGGGAACTCCACCGGCCAGAGACGCCCGTTGTCGATCATTAGCGCACGGGCGTTGCAGCGTCGAGCTCGCTTGGGCACCGCCGAACGATGTAATAACTCTGTCGAGTCGGGTCTTTCCAATCGCCGAATGACAGCCGCCAACCATCAAGTCGAGTTGCCGCTCCCGGCCGAACGCCATCGTTCCTCGCGCGGCCTACCCTCGGATCAATAGAACCCCACCCGCTTCCCATACCGCTCCGCCCTCTCCCGGTCATACCTCACCGCATCAAATCCCTCACCCTGGATGGCCCGGTGCACCTCGCCGCCGGTCGGCATGGAATCGGGAGCCACGAAGCGCGCCGGGTCCCACAGGTGGGAGCGCAGGAACGCCTTGGAGCACTGGGTGTAGGCCTCCTCGATGTCGACAATCAGGCCCAGCGTCGGCACCTTGCCTTCCATGGCGCTCGGCGCGAGCAGGGCGGCATCGGTGGTGATCACCGCACGGCCATTGACGCGGAAGGTATCCGTCACCCCCGGCACGATGAAGAGCAGGCCCAGCTGCGAATTGGCGAGCAGGTTGCGCAGCGAATCCGCCAGCCGGTTGCCCGGCCGTTCGGGGATCAGCAGCGTGCGGTCGTCCAGGATGCGCACGAAGCCGGCGGGGTCGCCACGCGGGCTGACGTCGCAGCGACCCTCAGCGTCACTGGTGGCTAGGCAGACGAACGGCGAGCGCTCCACGTACAGGCGGGTCGCCGCGTTGAGCCGGTCGGTGATCTTGGTGCAGGTCAGCGCGGCGGGATCGCCGATGAGGGCACGCAGCTGGTCCTCGGTGTGGATGAGGTCGGCGGTCAGGCGATGGGAGGCAGTCATCGGTCGCGATGGGGAAAGGGGTAGGTCAATTGTTGGCGTGGCGCCGTGCTGCATGAGATAGCAGCCCTGCAACTGGCGAGCGTGGTGCTCGCTTCATCGAAGGCTGCTGCGGGGTAGCGCGGCGCTGTTGGTGGGGTGCAATGACTCTCAGACCGAGGATGCGGCGCTTTGCGGGGCCAGGAGGTCTGTCACCCGCTTCACGGTCCCCTGTTCCCAAGCGCCAATCGCCAGGAACTCGCCGTCAGGCGAAAAGGACACATGGCATGCGTACGCACAGGACACTTCACTAGCAATCCGGAGGCTGGGCGCTTCAAAAACTGTCACACCGTGGCTGCGAACGCAGGCGACATGCTGGCCATCCGGGGACCACGCCAGACTGATGTTTGTTCCGCCGTAGACCACGGGCGTACTCGACAGCACGAACGCGGTGGACAGATCCACGATGTCGACCTGAAAGTCGCCCCCCTCGCGTTGATGCAGCACGGCGAGCCATCGGGCGTCCGGGGATATCTCAGCCGCCCAGACGAAGCGCCAAGGCCCAGCCAGGCGTTGCTCGGGGTGCGATTCGAACGGCCATGACCGAAGTGCCACGATGGAATCACCAGGCGGCGAATCCCTCTCGACGGCGATGGGCTGCTTGACGTACACGTACCGAAGGCGGTCTTCTGACTGTGACACCCACTTCAGCATCGACCCTGCCGTGCGGTCCAGCACCTGCGCCGCTCCAGACGCCGTTTCAAGACGCATCAGCTCGCCATTCCATGACCCGGTGACCAGGTATTGGCCGCATGGCGAAAACAGCAGCTGGCAGCCTTGCTTGGCGGGCGGGCGGATCCAACGCACTTGAAGGGTCGGCAAGTCCAAAAGAGCAATGGCACCGCTGGTGTTCTTTACTGCCAGCAAGCTGGCATCTGGCGAGATCGAACACTCGGACGGATGGGAGAACGGCAGTGCGTTGGCCAGGTGCTCGCGCCCAAGCCGCTGCCGCAGCTTGACTTTCTGACCGAGGCAGACCAACAGGTCGCTGTGTGGCACGAAGCGAATCGCATAGGACTTGCCGAGTTTGGGGTCGGAACGTGGAGGCATGACAGCGCGGCTCGTTATTCGCCAGTCACCTCTGCGCCACCGCGCGCAGCACCGTCGGTGCAATCAGCCGGTGCATCGGCGTGACCGGCAGCATGTAGGCCCGGCCCAGCAGGTTGTGCACGCGGACCACGGTGGTCAGCGTCACCAGCGCCGCGCCCACCGGCTGCGGCGTCAGGTGGACGGACAGTGTCACGTCCAGGTGCTTGTCCCTGTCCCCCAGCAGCACCTCGCCGGGCGTGTTCTCGAACAGCGTGAAGATGCCGACGCGGTCGCCTGGCCGGTAGTCGGCCTCGGCCTTGTGGCGTGGCAGGTTTTCGAGACCGCCCAGGTTCTTCAGGCCGAACAGCGAGACGACGCGGTTGCGCAGCGTCATGCAGGCAGACACCCAGCGCGGCGTGCGACCCGATGCCTTCATGAACTGGCCCAGCGCCGACAGGCTCGGGTCGCCCGCGGGCATGGCCCAGGCGTCATGGAAGTAGGAGCCGGGCACCAGTTTCGCGATGAGGCTGTCCGGCGGCGCTTGGGTCTCCTGGGGTGCGGTGTGCATGCGGTCTTTGTGGTTGGCGTGCGCGGATGCTAGTGGCTGCGGCCGCGGCACGGCACGCTGCCCACGCCGCGCCCGCCGTCACGGCCAGCATCGCCGCCATGTGCACGCCAACGGCCGCCAGCGCCAGCGCCAGCGAGCCCGATGCCGTGATCTCGCGCGCCGGCGACGCGCTCAGGCATAACGGCAGGAATGCCGGCACGAGCATGAGGCCGCTGCCATGGAGCGTGGCCGCGATGAAGGACCCCAGCGTCAGCCCCAGCCGGCCGGCGCGCCGCTGCCACCGCAGCGCTAGCAGCGCAACAACCGGCACCGCCGCTGCGGCCAGCAGCCACAGCTCGTCCATGGCCGAGCCCAAGGCCACTGCCGCCGCAACGGCGCCGACCGACGCGGCATGACCGCATGCGATCGGGCCCAGCGCGCGGAGCGCGTGCCGCCTGTCGCGCGAGCGGATGCCGCAGGCCGCCGCCAACGCCCAGCCGGTGCAGGGATTGAGCCCATGCAGCGCGCCCGCGCCGGCGACGGCGAGCCACGGCCAGAGGCTGGCGCTCATGACTTCAGGCCTTGGCGCCGCCGCAGCAGGCCGGGGCCGGCGCGTCCTCGTACCGGTCGTGGTGCCGCACCCACTCCATCGTGTACGACAGCCCTGCCTCGTCGCGGCCCTTGGGCGTCAGGTCGACCAGGTTGTAGGTGCCCATCATCACTTCCACGCCGCGGCCAAACGTCGAGTAGGTGTGGAAGACCTCGCCCGCGTCGTCCCTGTAGAAGATGCTGATGCCGGGCGCCTCGGTCTGCGGGAAGGGCGTCATGTGGAAGTTGTAGAAGACCTCGCCGTCCTGGCGGTCCTCGGGCGCGAAGCTGACGTTGAAGTCGCGGTTGAAGTCGTTGCCGTTGGACGAGGCCCAGGCGAACTGCCAGCCCATGCGCGCCTTGAAGGCCAGCAGGTCGGCCAGCGGCGCGCGGGAAACGGCCAGCAGCGTGATGTCGCGGTGGGCCAGGTGCGCGGCCATGCCGTCGAGGTGGTCGGCCATGAAGGAGCAGCTCTTGCAGCCCTGCTCCCAGCCGGGGCCGAACATGAAGTGCTGAACCAGCAGCTGGCGCCGGCCCTGGAAGAGTTCGCTCAAACGGCGCGGGCCGTCCACGGTGTCGAAGACATAGTCGGTGTCCAGCTTCACCCAGGGCAGGGCGCGGCGCTCGGCGGCGAGGCGGTCCTGCCGCTGGGTGAGGTCCTTCTCCTGGGCGAGCAGGTGCTTGCGGTCGGCGATCCAGCGGTCGCGGGTGACAACGGGGTGGGGGGTGGTGTTCATCGGTGGCTCCTTGGGTTGAGAACAGGCATGCGGCGGCTCCACCCGGGCTTGGGTGGGCTCGTCAGGGAAGGGAAATCAGGCGGTGGTGCGCTTGGGTCGGCGCACAGCGCGGACCTTGCCGGTGCCGCCGCCGCCCGCGTAGAACAGGTCGGCGCCGTCGGACTCGAGGCCGCTGACGTTGGCGCCAGCCGGCATCTGCAGGCTTTCCAGCACCGCGCCGCTGGCGGGGTCGATGCGGCGTATGTCGCTGGCGTCGTCTTCCCAGGTGCCGTGCCACAGCTCGCCGTCCACCCAGGTCACACCGGTCACGAAGCGGTCGGAGGCGATGGTGCGGCGGATGGCGCCGGTCTCGGGGTCGATCTGGTGGATCTGGCGGCTGCGGTGCTGGCCCACCCACAGGCTGCCCTCGGCCCAGGCCAGGCCCGAGTCGCCGCCCTGGCCTGGCGCGGGGATGGAGGCGACGACGGCGCCGCTGGCCGGGTCGATCTTGTCGATGCGCGCCTCGGCGATCTGGTACAGGTAGCGGCCGTCGAAGGCGGTGCCGGCGTCGGCGGCGCGGGGGATGCGCCGGCGCGGTTCGCCGCTGGCGGGGTCGAAGGCGACCAGGGCCGGGCCGGTGGCCATCCAGACGCATTCGCCGTCGTGCGTCACGCCGCCGATGTTCTTCACGTCGGCAAAGGGGCCGTACTCGCGGACGATTTCGGCGGGTTGGGTCTTGGTGGTCATGGCGGGCTCCGTTGAGTGGCGCCGGGTTCAGCGCATGGCCGCAAATCTACGCAAGCGGCAGCGCAGCGGGGAGTAACAAGATCGTCGTGAATCCGATCAGGGGCGGCGCCAGCCAGCGCCGCGCGCGTGTCTGGCCGATAGCGCGCACGCGTCCAGCAGCCTCCAGCTCGGCCAGCGCGCGCTGCACGGTGCGCTGGCTGGCGCCCAGGGCCAGCGCCAGCGCCGAGGTTGACCAGGCCGCGCCGTCGGCCAGCAGCGCCACCAGTTCGCCCTGGTCGCCATCGACCGGCGGTGCCAGCACGGCCACGGCGCGGCCGTCCAGGGGCCGCAGCGCAAAGCCGCGCGGCGTGGCGGCTATATCGGCAAGACCTGCCACCAGTGTGCGCAGCCGGCCGATCTCCACACGCAGCCGCGCGCGGTGCGTCTCGTCAGCCTCGCGCAGGCGGAAGGCGCGGGCGATCAGCGCGTCCCGGCCCGCGTCGCCCGGCCAGGCCTCGGCCAGCGTGCGCAGCAGCGTGAACAGGATGGGCCGGCTGGCCAGCGGCAGCCGGGTGTCGCCTGCGCGCAGTGCGTGGCGGCAGGCGTCGACGACCAGCGTGCCCGAGTCCAGCAGCGCGGCCACTTCGTGCAGGCGCAGCGGTTGGACCTTGGCACCGCTGACGCGCCGTGCAGCGGGTTGGTCCAGCACCGCGCGGGCCAGCGCGGCCTCGGCCTGCAGCGCCGGGATGCGGGCGGCGTGGGCCGCCGCATCGGCGCGGTCCAGCGCCGCTTGTGCGTCGGCCACACGCAGCGAGCGCAGCGCCAGTTCCGCCTGGGCCAGCGCGGCCACGGCAGCCGGCAGCGGTGGCAGGCCTTGCGTGTCGACGCCTTCGAGCAGCGCAGTGGCCTCGTCCAGCCGGCCCAGCAGTAGCCAGCGCCGCGCCGCGATCAAGCGTGCCTGCAGCGCATTGGCGCGGTCGCCGCGCGCCTCCAGCGTGGCCCGGGCGGCATCCAGCGCGCGCGGCGGGTCGCCGAAATCCCGCATCGCCAGCGCCACCTCGGCCTCGGCCACCACGCAACGCGCCCGCGCCGTCGCCTCCTGCGCGCCAAAGCCGTGCGCCGCCTGGCGCAGCAGCTCACGCGCCCTGGCCAGCTCGCCCAGCTGGGCCATTGCAATGCCGCGCAGCGCCAGTGCCGGCGGGTTGTCGCGCAGGGCCACGCGCTTGAGCGCCTGCAGCGCGTCACCGGCGGCAAGTGCGCGGGCAGCGGCGGAGATCAGGGAGTCCATCCCCAAGACTAGCTTGCTGCCGACACAAGCCTCGTTCACCATGCCCCCACACGCCCGCTGTTCCGGCGTGCAGGGAGAAGACGATGTTTCCTTTTTTATGGCTCTGGGCGCCCCAGCTGCGCCTGCCGTTCAGCGGCGACGTGGCGCAGGACATCGAGCCCAGCCTCGACCTGTTCTTCGCCGGCATCAAGCCGCGCTCCGGCAATGGCCGCATCGAGGCCAAGGCCTTCGACGTGGCGAGCTACGGCGACCAGCTCGGCGTCATCACCAAGCTGCTGCTCGAGTGGGCCGAGCGGCTGCCGGCCGACGAGCAGGCGGCGTCAGCGCCGTTGAAGGAATTGCGCGAGATCCACACGCGCATTGAGGCGATCAAGGACGACGAGTACGAGCGCGAACTGCGTGTCCTCGACGCTCGCGCGGCCTACCTGCGCCAGCGGCTGTCAGCGCCTACTCAATGACGATCAGCGTCACGCCCTGACGCGGCAGCGTGAAGCTCAAGGCCGCGCTGCCTTTGGCCACAGCCAGCGCCGGCAACTTGTCCGGCGCCATCACCGCAGCCGCCTCCAGCTGCGCGTACTGCTTGGCGTCGGGCGCTTGAGGCGAGCCCATGGCCTGCCAGGCGGTGAAGGCGTTGGCATGGGTCTTGTCGACGCGTGACTGCGTCACCGTGCGCGTCGCCTGCGCCCCCAGGCCAGCCAGCTGCAGGCTGACCGCCGCGTCCGGGCCTTCGGCATCGTCGTCGTGATAGTGCCAGGCCATCACGGCGACCTTGCCGTCGGGCGTGCGGGTGGCCAGCACGCCCACGTCGGGGCGGGCGCGCACGCCATTGGCCAGCAGTTCGTCCAGCGGCACTTCGGCATCGCTCGTGGCCTGCACCTGCGTCGGCCCCAGCGCCGCATACATGCGGAACACCTGCAGCACCGGCAGGTCCACGCCGTTGGTGGCGAGCTGGCGGTAGCCGGCAAACCAGGGCTGGTCTTCAAACGTGAAGGCCCAGGTCAGCGCTCCTTCGAGGTTTACCTGGTGGCGCTCGGCCAGCTGCCAGATACGCTTGTAGCTGGCCGCCGTGTAGCTGGAGTACATGGTGCCGTTGCGGTAGGCGTTCTGCGGGCCGGGGCAGGCAGCGCAGCCTTCGGGGTCGTTCTCGCCGATGACGAGGGGCTTGTTCTTCAGCTCGGGCACCGCGGCGATCTTCTTGAAGCCGTTGGCGACACCGTTCAGTTGCGTGGCCATGCCCATGCGCACTCGCCCGTCGACGAAGCGCGGGCTGCCCTTGGCGTGGAAGGCCAGGAAGTCCGTCGGCGTGCCGACCTGCCCTGTCGCATGGTTGGTGCCGCTGACGATGTGCTTCAGGAAGCCGTCCATGAAGGCGCCGCCCGACCCCGCCACGTCGGGCCCGCCCACGCGGGCTTGCGGCAGTGCCCGGCGCACGGCGGCGATGGCGTAGTCATGCAGCTTGTTGAACTCCTCCTGCGTGCCGGTCCAGTAGGCC
The DNA here is from genome assembly GCF_054177665.1 of Roseateles sp. P5_E8. Lineage (NCBI taxonomy): Bacteria > Pseudomonadati > Pseudomonadota > Betaproteobacteria > Burkholderiales > Sphaerotilaceae > Roseateles > Roseateles sp. P5_E8. The sequence continues at coordinate 44,680 of NZ_JBGCUM010000033.1, forward strand.
GGGCCATTGGGTTCGTTCCAGACCTCGAAGTACCAGGTCAGCACTTCCTCGCGGCCGTAGCGTTCCAGGCAATGCTTGGTCCATTGGTAGACCAGCTCGCCCCACTTGGCGTAGTCCTTGGGCGGGGCGTTCCAGCCGCCAGCGATCAACTCGTAAGCAAAGCCCGGGCGCCAGCTGTGTTGATACGGCGTGCCCGGCTTGGCGCTGGACAGGGCCTGCGGCATGAAGCCGATTTGCAGGTAAGGCCGCACGCCGCGTTCGAGATAGCTGTCGATGATGCGGTCGGTGACCGCCCAGTCGTAGACGGGCCGGCCTTGCGCGTCCTCGGTGTAGGCATTGGTGCTGCCCCACTTGAAGGCCGCCGTGCCGTCGCCGGTGTTGAGCAGGTTGTGGGTGCGGAAGTAGACACTGCCCGGCTTCAAATCGCCCAGCCGCTTCATCAACTTGCGGCCGTCCTTCATCGTCGCGTAGTTGGGCTCGTCGGCACCGAAGAAGCGCCAGATGGGCTTGAGTTCGCCCACCGCGCGGCCGGCGTCCACGTCGATGCGAACCGGAAAGGGTGCGGTCGTCTGCGCCTGCGTGGCGCTGGCCATCAGGCCGGCCATGACGAGAGCGAGGGTGCTGGGCAGTAGCTTGAGCGTCATGGCGTAGGGGGTGAGCAAGAGGCCGCCGGAGTTTATGAACGGCCTTTCCCGCGCAGTGTGCCCGCCGCCATTCAGTCAACAGGATGAGCGCGGCCGCGGGCTCTGGCCGGGCGATGCGCCCTATCCTGCGGCCCGGCAGACGAGGGGTGTCGATGAACGGGTTGCGTTGCCTTGCACTGGCATGGCTGTTGGCGCTGGGCGCTGGTGTGGCGGCGGCAGCGGTGCCACCGTACACAGAGGTGCAGATGCTGTCGGGCAGTGGCCCGGACGACGCCGTGCCCTGGGACTTCACGATCAGCGGCGGCATGCGGGCCGGCGAGGCGGCGCGCGTCCCCGTGCCGTCCAACTGGCAGCTGCAGGGCTTTGGCCATTACCAGTACGGTTACGACAAGGGCCCGCGCGCGGCTGACCGCGGCGTCTACCGCCACCGCTTCACGGTGCCGGCCGGCTGGCAGGGCCGCCACGTGCGTATCGTCTTCGACGGCGTGATGACCGACACCACCGTCAAGCTCAACGGCCAGCAGGTCGGCCCCGTCCACCAGGGCGGCTTCAACCGCTTCAGCCACGACATCACGCGCTGGCTCAAGCCGGGCGGCGAGGCTAACGAGCTGGAGGTCGAAGTGAGCGAGGCCTCGGCCAACACCGCCACCGATGTGGCCGAGCGCCACGGCGACTACTGGGCCTTTGGTGGCATCCACCGCCCCGTGTGGCTGGAGGCGTCGCCGGCCGAGTCCATCGCCCACGTGGCCATTGCGGCCGAGGCCAGCGGCGCGCTGCGTGCCGAGGTGGGCCTGCGCGGCAGCAAGACCGTCACGCGCGTGGTGGGCCAGGTTGCCACGCTGGCCGGCCAGGCGGTGGGCGCGCCCTTCGAGGTGGCCGTGCCCGCCGGTGGCGCGGGCCGCGTCAGCCTGCAGGGCCGCATCGCCAAGCCGGCGTTGTGGACGGCCGAGACGCCCTCGCTCTACTTCCTGGACCTGACGCTCTACGCCGGCCAGCAGCCCGTGCACCTGGTGCGCGAGCGCTTTGGTTTCCGCACGCTGCAGGTCCGCGCCGACGGCCTGTTCCTGAATGGCCGGCGCATCCTGCTCAAGGGCGTCAACCGCCACAGCTTCCGCCCCGAGACCGGCCGCGCGCTGAGCCGCGCCCAGGCCTATGAAGACGCGCGGCTGATCAAGTCCATGAACATGAACGCCATGCGCGTGGCCCACTACGCGCCCGACAAGGCCTTCCTGGAGGCGGCCGACGAGCTGGGCCTGTACGTCATCGACGAACTGACCGGCTGGCAGAAGGCGCACGACACCGAGAACGGCCGCAAGCTGGTGCGCGAGCTGATCGAGCGCGACGTGAACCACCCCAGCATCCTGTTCTGGGCCAATGGCAACGAGGGCGGCTGGAACACCGAGCTGGATGGCGAGTTCGCGCTGCACGACCCGCGGGCCCGCCCCGTGCTGCATCCCTGGGCGCCCTTCGGCGGCATCGACACCAAGCACTACCCGCGCTACCCCGACCTGCTCAAGCGCCTGGCCGGCCCCATGCCGGTGATGCCCACCGAGTTCCTGCACGGCCTCTTCGACGGCGGCGCCGGCGCGGGCCTGGACGACTACTGGCAGGCCATGCGCGCCTCGCCGCGCGGCGCCGGTGGCTTCCTGTGGAACCTGGCCGATGAGGGCGTCGTACGCGTCGACCAGGGCGGGCGCATCGACCTCTATGCCGCCTATGCACCGGATGGGCTGGTGGGGCCGCATCACGAGAAGGAGCCGAGCTGGTTCACCGTGCGCGACGTCTGGTCGCCGGTGCAGGTGGACGCGCCGCGCCTGGACGCCCGTTTCGACGGCCGCCTGGCGCTACGCAATGCCTACGACTTCAGCACGCTGGCCGCCGTGCAGTTCCGCTGGGAATGGCTTCGCTTTGCTGCGTCCGACGCGCCCGGCATCGAGCCCGAAGTGCTGGCCCAAGGCACGCTGCCCGGCCCGGCCGTGGCCGCGCAATCCACCGGCACGCTGAAGCTGCCGCTGCCCAAGGGCTGGCAGCAGGCCGACGCGCTGCGCCTGACCGCGACGCGCGGCGAGGAAACGCTGCTGAGCTGGGTCTGGCCCACGGCCGCCAAGGCCCTGCCACTCACTGCCCGCCGCGAAGGCGCGCCCGCCGTGCGCCGCACTGACAGCGCCATCGAGCTGACCGCCGGCCCCGTCTCCGCCCGCTTCGACGCCGCCACCGGCCTGCTGCTGGCCCTGAGCCGCGCAGGCCAGCCGCTGCCGTTGAGCAACGGTCCGCGCCTGGTGCTGGCCCGGCCCAAGGACAAGACCGAACCCCAGCGCCTGGACCCCGTGGCCACGGCCGACGACGTCTACGAACTGCCCGCGCCCTCGCTGGCCAACGGCGCGCGCATCGACCTGGGCCTCGTCGTCGCCGACGGCTGGGCGCGTTTCAAACTGGAGGTCTCGCCCGACGGACGCCACTGGACGACGGTGTTCGACGGTGGCCGCGTCGTAGGCGATGGCCAGACCTACAGCTTCCCGCCGCAGCCCGTGAAGGCCTTGCGCATCAGCGGCCTCGAAGGCGTGCGCCAGCGGCCCACGGTGAAGAGCGTGCAGCTCAGCTTCGAGCCGGCGCGCTTCGCCCTGCCGGAGCGCGGCGCCGTGAGCTTGCAGACCGGCAGCAGCGCCACCCAGGCCTGGCTGGAGACACGCAACGCCGCCGGCCTGGACAGCGCCCGCTGGACGCTGGGCGACGACGGCCGGCTGACGCTCGACTACGCCTACAGCCTGGACGGCGCCATGCTGCATCACGGCATTGCCTTCGACCGGCCCTCGGCAGACGCACCGGTTCGCGCCCTGCTGCGCGGCCCCACGCCGGTCTGGCAGAACCGCCTGCGTGGCCCATTGCTCGGCGTGCACGTCCTGGCCCAGCCCGGCTACTTTGCCGACCCGCGCTGGCTCAAGCTCGGCGCGCTGACCGTCCACAGCAGCGGCGCGCCCTTCCTGCAACTGGGCTTCAAGCCCGAGGACTTCCCCACCACGACCGTGGAGTTCCCGCACGCCGACCTCGGCTTCATGCAGGCCATCCCCGCCATGGGCGCCAAGTTCCAGGCCGCGGAGCTGACCGGCCCGGCCGGCGCGCCCGCGACGGCGCAGGGGCGCTACAGCGGCCGGCTGGTGTTCGACTACTGAATCGGGTCAGAAGAAGCCGCTCAGGAAGGCCGCCGCTTCCTCCGACAACCCGACGATCTTGTTCGTCGCCTGGCGGTAGAACTTGAAGTTCAGCTCCGTCTCGGGCCGTCCGTCCTGCCAGTCCGCAAAAGGCTTCAGTTCGGCGCGGCCGAGGCGACGCTGCACGAGCGCCGTGCGCTTCACCGTGATGCTGACGCGCGGTGTCTGCCGCTCCACGCCCGGCAGCCTGGGCACGGCTTGGGCCGTCGCGACCACGCCGCGCGCCACCAGCCCCGCGCCGCCCTCGTTCTCGCTGGCGAACAGGTAGATCACGTCACTCGCAGCGATGCGCCTGCCGGCGTACATCGTCTTCTGTGCTGGGAAGTCGAAGCGCGCGGCCAGAGAGTCAGGGATCTCGGCTTTGATGGCGAAGTCCAAGGCGTCAGCTCCGGCGGCGGGTCGGGTGCGCACCCTAACATCCTGGGCATGCTGCGCATCATTTCTGCCTTGCTGATCGCCCTTGCCGTGAGCACTCCGGCCTCAGCCGACTCATGGCGCCCGCCGAAGACCGAGCGTTATCTGTCCTCCGATGGCCAGTGGCGCCTGACCGTGGTGCCTCGCGGTATCGCCGACCCGCTGCAGTACTTCGAAGATGCAGCAGCTGGCCGCAGCAAGCCCGGCGCCGCATCGGGGGCACCCGAGCAGCCACAGGGGCGGCTGGAGCAACGGGTGGATGGGAAATGGCAGCCGGCCTGGACGGCGCCGCTCGTCAACAAGGACAGCCCCGCCAGCGCCATCGTGTCCAACGACGGCTGGACCGTCACCTTCGACAACTGGCATTTCGTCGGCTGGGGCGACGACGTCGTTGTCATCTACGACCGAGAAGGCCACAAGGTGCAGAAGCTGTCGCTGCAGGACCTGCTGCCCGCCGACTTCATCAGCGCGCTGCCGAGTTCGGTCAGCTCGATCTGGTGGGGTGGCAAGCATGGCTTCTCCGACGATGGCCGGGAGTTGCTCCTGCGCGTCGTGGTGCCGCAGGCTGATGAGGCGAAGTTCTCAGAGAAGCCCGACACGCTGGAGCTGCGGCTCGACCTCGCCACCGGTAACCCGCTGCCGTATCGTGACGCGGGCTGGGACCGCGCGCTGCTGGCTGCGAAGCGCGTCAATGCCAAGCATGACGCCTGGATGGCCCGTCTCTATGCCGAATGGAAGGCACCGCTGCTGGCGCCAGGCACGGACGATCTGAAGGCGTGGCGCAACTATCTGGACCTGGCCCATGCCCGCCTCGTGGGCGAAGCGGATCGCCGGCCGCACAGCATCGGCTTGCACGGCGCGGGCCTGCGTGAAGACGATGTCTTCTCGGTGCGCAAGACCTTGTCCGAGCGCCGCAAGGACGACAAGGCCATCGACATCCTGCTGGGCGGCCTCGATTCGGCCCAGCTCGTGCAGACCATCGAGGCCGTCGTTCGCGACATGCCGCCGGGTGCGCTGCGCCAGGCGCGGGTCTACGTGGCGGTGCCGTCCGCGTTTGGAGACGCTGCTCAGCGCGCGCTGGCGCCTCTCGGCGCGAGCGTCGCGGTGCTGGACACCCGCGCCCCCATCCACTATTCGGCCGAGGCCATGCAGCGTGTTTTTCCGACACCGGAAAAATACGAGGCGCTGCTGAAGTCCCAGCCCTCCTCTCCCTGACCGCCGATGACCCCGCCGCCGCCGCCCGGCCCCGACCCCATGCCCCAGCCGCCGCACCAGCCCGACCTGGACGCCTGCTGCGGCAACGGCTGCGACCCCTGCATCTTCGACCTCTACGACCTGGCCAAGGACGAGTACCGGCGGGCGCTGCGGGCTTGGCGGGAGCGGCATCCGGAGGCTGCCGCCTAGATCTTGTGTGTCGGGTTGCGGCCGCTGACGACCTCGTAGCGCGGCCCCTGCTGGCGCAGCACCAGCGTTTGGCGGACGGTCCTCACCGAAGGCGTACCAGTGCGAGCATTCATCTCGGTGTCGCGCCCCGTGAACTGAATGACGACGTCGGCCTGGTCCTGGCCCGGTGCGGTCGTGAGCTGCCAGTGGCTGCTGATGTCAAAGCAGATGTCGGTGTCGTAGTGCTCGGGCAAGGCGCGCAGCTTTCCCTTCAGCCAGTCGCGGCATTCCATCGTTGCGTTCACGGAGGTCGAAGCTGTCATCAGGTCCAGAACACGCTGCGTGCGGCCTGGCGTGATGGCGAACAGCGTCAGCCATTGGCCGCAGGAGCCTTGCCAGCAACTGCCGTTCTCAACGGCCAGCCCGACACGGCCGGCGCCCAGCTCCACGCGGCTCAGCTTGCCGGGTTCGCCGAAGAAACCGGTCCAGCCGGCCGACGGCGTTTCCCGCGTCTTGACCCAGCGGCCGTCCCGCTGCTCGAAGACATAGATGCCCAGGTTGGCTGAAGAGGCGTGACTGACCAGTCGCTGGTTGGTCTGGATGACCTCGACGCCACTCACGACCAGCGTACGGTGGTTGTCGTCCAGCGGCAGCACGAGTCGGGGCGTCACCGTCACCTGCGTGGCCTTGCCGTCGGCACCGGGTGCAGTGATCGTGTGCACTTGCCTGGGGCGCCAGGTCGGGAAGGCTGAGCGCATCAGCGCGTGCAATTCGGCGTTGCCCGTGGCCGCACGACAGGGCATGTTGCCGAACAAGATCCACAGGGCCAGGAAGCTCAGCAAAGCCAGGATGCGCGTCATGCCGCCACGATAGCCGTGGCAGGCGCCGTCGCTAGGATGGCCGGCTCGGCCGCTTCCTCAAATCCATCATGTGCCGCAACATCCGCACCCTCTTCAACTTCGAGCCTCCCGCCACAGAGGTCGAGATCCGCGACGCCGCGCTGCAGTTCGTGCGCAAGCTCAGCGGCTTCAACGTGCCGTCCCAGGCCAACGCAGCGGCCTTCGACCACGCGGTGGCGGCGATTGCCGACGAGGCGCGCATCTTGATCGCGGCCCTGGTGACCACGGCCGAGCCAAAAAACCGCGACATCGAGGCCGAGAAGGCGCGGGTTCGCTCTCAGGCGCGCTTCGGCGGCCAGGGTTGATGATGCCCGCCGCGTCGCCCTGACGCGCCATCACCACCCCTGAGGAATCTCTATGCCCAAGCTGCTGTCCCTTGTCGTCTGCATGACCCTGCTCACCTGGCTGGTGGTCGTGGCGGCCAGCCTGATCCGCGCGCGGGCCTGGACGCCCAAGGGCCTGATGCTGGCCTTCGGCAACCGGGGCGACCTGCCCGCGGCCACGCCGCTAGCCGGCCGTGCCGAGCGCGCGGCGGCCAACAGCTTCGAGAACCTGGTGTTCTTCGCCGCGCTGGCCCTGGTTGCCCAGGCCGCCGGCGCAACCGGTGAGCGCGTGCTGCTGGGCGCGCAGATCTTCCTGTGGGCGCGCGTGGTCTACCTGCCGGTCTACCTGGCCGGCATCCCCTTCGTGCGCACGGGCGTTTGGGCGGTCAGCATCGTCGGGCTGGGTCTGATGGTGGCCGGCATGGTCTGAGGCCGTGCGCCCTGACGCACAATCGCCGCGCCCTCGCTCCTCCTGGACTGCCATGCGCCTGAAGATCGCCCTGTCCTTCGTCGCACTCCTGCTGCTCGTCGCCGCCTGGTTCGCCTTCGCCTGGCGTTGGAGCTACTCCGACGGCGAGCGCGCTGGCTGGGTGCAGAAGTTCTCGCGCAAGGGCTGGGTCTGCAAGACCTGGGAGGGCGAGCAGGCGCTGGTGTCGCTGCCGGGCACGGCCAGCGTCGAGAAGTTCTATTTCACCGTGCACGACGAGGCCACGGCCCAGGCCATCAACAAGGTCATGGGCCGGCGCGTCAACCTGCACTACGAAGAGAAGGTCGGCCTGCCGGGCTCCTGCTTCGGTGAGACACGCTACTTCGTCACCGGCGTCACGCTGGTGGACGAGATCTCGCTGTCGCCGGGTGTCGTGGTGCCCGTGCCACCGGCAGCAACAACATCGGCGGCAAGCCAGTAAGACTTACTCCGGCGCGCTCCAGCCGCCGCCCAGCGACTGGATCAGCGCCACGGCGGTGGTCTGCCGGTCGGCCACCAGCTGCACCAGGGCGCGCCGGGCGCTGAGCGCGGTGGCCTGCGCGGCCACGACCTCGCTGTACGACACCTGGCCCGCCTCGTAGCGGCGCTGCACCTGAGCCTGCACCTGCTCGGCGGACTCGGCGGCCTGGCGGCGCAGGGCTTCCTGCGCCTTCAGCACGCGCGTGGCGGCCAGCTGGTCCTCCACATCCTGGAAAGCCGCCAGCACGGTCTGGCGGTAGCGCGCCACGGCCTGGTCATTGGCCGCGCTGGCGGCGTTGACGCGCTCGCGCGTGGCGCCGGCGTCGAACAAGGTCTGCGCGGCCGACACGCCCAGAGACCACAGCAGGCTGGACGCGTTGGACAGCGCGCTGACCGAGCTGGCGCCCACGCCCACCGACCCGTTGAGCCCCAGGCTCGGGTAGTAGGCCGACTGGGCAATGCCGACCTGCGCATTGGCGACCGCCACGCGGCGTTCGGCGGCGGCGATGTCGGGGCGGCGCTGCAGCAGCGTTGAAGGCAGGGCCAGCGGCACGTCGGGCACGCGATTTGGCAGGGCCGCCTGCGGCGTGATCTGGAACTCGGCCGGCGTCTTGCCCACCAGCACGGCGATCGCATGCTCGTACTGCGCACGCGAGCGCCCCAGGCCCAGCGCATCGGCCTGCGCGTTGGCCAGTTGCGTCTCGGCCTGCAGCACGTCGGTGCGGCCGACGATGCCGGCGTTGTAGCGGTTGCGCGCGATCTGCAGCGAGCGTTCGTAGCCGGTCAGCGTCTCGGCCAGCAGCGCGCGCTGGGCGTCGGTCTGGCGCAGGCCGAAGTAGGCGACGGCCAGTTCGCCCTGGGCCGACAGGCGCGCCGACGCCAGGTCGGCCTGGCTGGCCTGCACGCTGGCGACAGCGCCTTCAGCGGCGTCGCGCAGCCGGCCCCAGACATCGGGTTCCCAGCTCGCGCCGATGGAGGCCTGGAAGTTGTTGCGCGCACCGTTGTCGCCGTTACTCGAACGGCTGGCGCCGCCGCTGAGCGACACCACCGGGAACAGCGAAGCACGCTGCACTGCCAATAGCGCGCGGGCCTGCGCATAGGCGGCGGCGGCAGCGGCGACGTTCTGGTTCGACACCTCCACCTGCGCCGCCAGCGCGTCCAGTTCAGCATCGCCGAACAAGGCCCACCACGGGCCGCGGTCCAGCGCGTCGGCCGGTACGGCGACGACCCAGCCCTCGGCTTCCTTGTAGACCAGCGGGGCGTTGAAGGCAGGGCGCTGGTAGCTGGGGCCGACGGCGCAGGCGCCGAGAGACAGCAGCAGCGCCAGCGAGGCGGCACGACAGGACAGCGCGGTCATGGTGTTTCCAATGTCGGGGAAGCGGGGGCGGCCACACGGGCCAGGCGCGCATCGCCCGGGCCGCGGCGGCGCAGCTTGTCCAGCAGCACGTAGACCACGGGCGTCGTGATCAGCGTGAGCAGCTGGCTGGCGATGAGCCCGCCGATGATGGTGATGCCCAGCGGCCGGCGCAGCTCGGCGCCCTCGCCAAAGCCGATGGCCAGCGGCAGGGCGCCCAGGGCCGCGGCCAGCGTCGTCATCAGGATGGGGCGAAAGCGCAGCAGGCAGGCCTCGCGCACGGCCTCCACCGCCGACAGGCCGCGCGAGCGCTCCGCCTCCAGCGCGAAGTCGATGATGAGGATGGCGTTCTTCTTGACGATGCCCAGCAGCAGGAAGACGCCGATCAAGGCAATGATGGAGAAGTCCATGCGGAACAGCATCAACGCGATCACCGCGCCTATGCCCGCCGACGGCAGCGTCGACAGCACCGTGATCGGGTGCACCAGGCTTTCGTACAGCACGCCCAGCACGATGTAGATGACGACGATGGCCGCCAGGATCAGCAGCGGCTGTTCCTGCTGCGACGCCTGCGCGCTGCGGGCGCTGCCCTGGAAGCTGCCGCGCACGTTGGTGGGCATGCGGATGCCGGCCTCGGCGCGCAGCACCGCCGCCTGCGCCTCGGCCAGGATCACGCCCTCGGGCAGGTTGAAGGACACCGTGGTCGCCAGCTCGCCGTCCTGGTGGTTGACGGAGGTCGCCGTCGCGCTCTCGGCGACGCTGGCGAGGGTCGTCAGCGGCACCATGCGCGTCAGCGAGTTGCTCACGGCCTGGCCGGTGGACGAGTCGCGCAGCGCGGGGTTGATGGCGGTGGTGGTGATGGCCGTGGTCGTCGCTGCCGCGGTGCCGGCCGGCCCGCGCGCCGGCACCTGAACGTCGTTCAGCGCCAAGGGGCTGCGGGCGTAGCGCGGCGCCACTTCCATGATGACGCGGTACTGGTTCAGCTCGTCGTAGACGGTGGCCACTTGCCGCTGGCCGAAGCCGTTGTAGAGCGCGTTGTCGATGTCGCGCGCCGTCAGGCCCAGCTTGGCCGCGCTGTCGCGGTCGACGGTGACATAGGTCTCGACGCCGTTCTCCTGCTGGTCGGTGTCCACGTCGGTCAGCTCGGCCTGCTCTTTCATCGCGGTGGCCAGCCGCGTGGCCCACAGCTTGAGGTCGGCGGCGTTGTCGCTCTTCAACGTGTACTGGTAGGTCGAATTGCTCTGGCGGCCGCCCATGCGCAGGTCTTGCACCGGGTTCAGGAACAGCGATACGCCGGTGACGAGCGCCAGCTTGGGGCGCAGCCGCGCGATGACCGCCTGGCCGGCCACGTCACGCTCCGCCACCGGCTTCAGGTTGACGAACATGAAGCCGCCGCCCGCCCGGCCGCCGCCGGTGAAGCCCACCACCGTGTCGACCGCCGGGTCGCGCCGGATGACGTCCACCAGCTCCTTCAGCTTGCCCTGCATGGCCTGGAAGGAAATGCTTTGGTCGGCACGCATGCCGCCGTTGATCTGGCCGGTGTCCTGCTGCGGGAAGAAGCCCTTGGGCACGACGCTGAACAGGTAGGCATTCAGGCCGATCACGGTCACCAGGATCAGCATCACCACCGCCCGGCTGGCCAGCGCCCAATCCAGGCTGCCGGCGTAGGTGCGGTGCAGGCGGTCGAAGCCGCTTTCGAAGAAGCGGGCGATGCGGCCCGGCTTCTTGCTGGGGTCGGCCGGCTTCAGCAGCCAGGCGCACATCATCGGCGTGGTGGTCAGCGAGATGAGCAGGGAGATCATCACCGCCGCCGACAGCGTGACCGCGAACTCGCGGAACAGCCGGCCCACCTGCCCGCCCATGAACAGCAGCGGGATGAACACCGCGATCAGGCTCAGGCTGATCGACAGCACCGTGAAGCTGACCTCGCGCGCACCCAGCAGCGCGGCCTGCATGCGGCCCATGCCCTGTTCGACATGGCGGGCGGTGTTCTCCAGCACGACGATGGCGTCGTCGACGACGAAGCCGGTGGCCACCGTCAACGCCATCAGGCTCAGGTTGTTGAGGCTGAACCCCAGCATCAGCATGATGCCGAAGGTCGCCAGCAGCGACACCACCGTGGCCACCGCCGGGATGACGGTGGCGCGCGCGCTGCGCAGGAAGGCGCTGACCACCAGCACGACCAGCACGATGGCGATGATCAGCGTCACCTCCACCTCATGCAGCGACGAACGGATCGAGTTGGTGCTGTCCGACGCCACCTGCAGCTTCACGTCGGGCGGCAGCTGCGCCTGCAGCTCGGGCAGCAGCTCGCGGATGCCGTCGACCGTCTCGATGACGTTGGCGCCGGGCTGGCGCGTGATGAGCACCACGACGGCCGGCTGGCCGTTGAACAGGCCCAGCGTGCGCGTGTCCTCGACGCTGTCGATGACGTCCGACACGTCGGCCAGGCGGATGGCGGCACCGTCGCGCCAGGCCACCACCAGGTCGCGGTAGTCCGCCGCCTTGCGGCCGGTGCCCGCTGCACTGGCGCTGTAGATCTGCAGCCGGCGGCCGTTGCCTTCGATCGCGCCCTTGGGCCGGTTGGCGGCGCTGGACTGCAGCGCCGCGCGCACGTCCTCGGCGCTCAGGCCGTAGCGGTTCAGCGCATAGGGCAGCAGCTCCACGCGCACGGCGGGCAGCGAGCCGCCGCCGAGTTCGACATCGCCCACGCCATCGGCCTGCGCCAGCTTCTGCTGCACGATGTTGGACACCGCGTCGTAGATCTGCCCCGCGCTGCGCGTGTCTGACGTCAGCGCCAGGATCATCACCGGCGCGTCGGACGGGTTGGCCTTGCGGTAGGTCGGGTTGCTGCGCAGCGTGGCCGGCAGGTCGGCGCGCGACGCGTTGATGGCCGCCTGCACCTCGCGTGCTGCGGAGTCGATCTTGCGGTTCAGCTCGAACTGCAGGCTCACGCGCGCCGAACCGCTGCCGCTGTTGGACGTCATCTCCGTGACGCCGGCAATCGCGCCCAGCCGGCGTTCCAGCGGCGTGGCCACGCTGGTGGCCATGGTCTCGGGGCTGGCGCCCGGCAGCCGCGCGCTGACCGAGATGGTTGGGTAGTCGACCTGCGGCAGCGGCGCCACCGGCAGGGCGAAGAAGGCGCCGATGCCAGCCAGCGCCACGCCGGCCGTCAGCAGGACGGTGGCGATGGGACGGCGGACGAAGAACGCCGAGAAGGTCATGGCGCCTGCCCCGGCACCGGCTCACCGGCCGGCTTGGCCCGCGACCAGCGCCGGCCCAGCCGGTCGAAGCCGAGGTAGATCACCGGCGTCGTGAACAGCGTCAGCAGCTGGCTGACGATCAGCCCGCCGAAGATGCTGATGCCCAGCGGCCGGCGCAGCTCGGCGCCTTCGCCAAAACCCAGCATCAGCGGCACGGCGGCGAACAGCGCGGCCAGCGTCGTCATCAGGATGGGCCGCAGCCGCAGCAGCGCCGCCTGGTGGATGGCCTCGCGCGGCGACTTGCCCTCCTGGCGCTCGGCCTCGATGGCGAAGTCGATCATCATGATCGCGTTCTTCTTGACGATGCCGATCAGCAGGATGATGCCGATGATGCCGATGACGCCCAGGTCCTGGCCGCACAGCATCAGCGCCAGCAGCGCGCCGACGCCTGCCGAGGGCAACGTCGACAGGATGGTCAGCGGGTGGATGTAGCTCTCGTACAGCACGCCCAGCACGATGTAGACGCAAACCACCGCCGCCAGGATCAGCCACAGCTGGCTGCTCAGCGACTGCTGGTAGGCGCCGGCCGCACCGAGGAAGGTGAGGGTCACGCTGGCCGGCAGCTTGGCGTCCACTGCCGCCTGCTTGATCGCATCCACCGCCTGGCCCAGCGACGCGCCCGGCGCGGTGTCGAAGCCCAGCGTGGTGGCCGGGTACTGCGCCACATGCGTCACCTGCAGCGGCGCCGGCCGCTCGGTGATCCGGGCGATGGCCGACAGCGGCGTCGTCGTGCCGGAACTCGTCTTCAGATGCAGCAGACCCAGCGACTCCGGCGTGGTCAGCAGGTCGGGCCGAGCCTCCAGGATGACGCGGTACTGGTTGGTCTCGGTGAAGATGGTCGAGACGATGCGCTGGCCGAAGGCGCTGTACAGCGCGTCGTCCACCGATGCCGCGCTGATACCCAGGCGCGACGCGGTGTCGCGGTCGATGTCGATGAAGGCCGCCAGCCCCGTGGCACCGGCGTCGGACACGACATTGCGCACCTGCGGCACGCCTTGCAGCTGCTGCGTGAGCGCGGTCGCCCCTTGCGTGACGGTGGCGTTGTCGGCCCCTTCCATCGACACGCGGTACTGCGTGGGCCCGCTCTCGGCGTCGATGGTCAGGTCTTGCGTCGGTTGAAGGTAGATGGATACGCCGGCCACCTGCTGCGCGCGTTCACGCAGGCGGTCCATGGTCTGCTGCTGCGTGCCGCTGCGTTCGCGCTTCAGGTTCACCAGCAGGCTGCCGGTGTTCAGCATGGTGTTGTTGGCCGCGTCCACGCCGGTCAGCGAGCTGAGGCTCTCGACATCGGGGTCGGCCAGCATGGCCCGGGCCGCCGCCTGCTGCAGCTCGGACATGCGCGCGTAGGACACCGATTGCGCCGTCTCGATGCGCACCTGCATCTGGCCGGTGTCCTGCGTCGGGAACAGGCCCTTCGGAATCCACAGGTAGAGCGCCACGGTCAGCGCCAGCGTGGCCAGCGCCACCAGCAGGGTCAGCGTCTCGTGCCGCAGCACGACCTGCAGCGCGCCGTCGTAGCGGTGCACCACGCGGTCGAACACGCGCTGGAAGCGCGCGCTGAGTGAACGGGGATGCTCGGCATCGTGGCTCTGTTTGAGCCAGCGCGCCGACATCATCGGCACCAGCGTCAGCGACACCACGGCCGAGATCAGGATGGTGATGGACAGCGTCACCGCGAACTCGCGGAACAGCCGGCCGACGACGTCGCCCATGAAGAGCAGCGGGATCAGCACCGCGATCAGCGACACGGTCAGCGAGATGATGGTGAAGCCAATCTGCGACGCGCCTTTCAAGGCTGCAGCCATCGGCGTTTCGCCTTCCTCGATGTAGCGGGCGATGTTCTCGATCATGACGATGGCGTCGTCCACCACAAAGCCGGTCGCAATCGTCAACGCCATCAAACTCAGGTTGTTCAGGCTGTACCCAAGCAGGTACATCGCGCCGCAGCTGCCGATCAGCGAGATGGGCACCGCCAGGCTGGCGATGATGGTGGCGCGCAGGTCGTGCAGGAAGGCAAAGATCACCAGCACGACCAGCACCACGGCCAGCAGCAGCTCGATCTCGACATGCAGCACCGAGGCGCGTATGCCCGTCGTGCGGTCGCTCAGCACCTGCACGTTGACGTTGGCGGGCAGGCCGGCCTGCAGCTCGGGCAGCCGCGCCTTGATGGCGTCGACGGTGGCAATGACGTTGGCGCCCGGCTGGCGCTGCACGTTCAGCACGATGGCCGGCTTGAGCTTGCCTCCATCCGCGCTCGTGCCCGCCCAGGCGCCGAGCTTGACGTTCTCGGCGCTGTTGACGATGCGCGCTACATCGGTCAGGCGCACCGGCGCGCCGTTGCGGAAGGCGACGATCAGCTGCGCGTATTCCTTGGCAGTCAGCAGCTGGTCGTTCGCGTTGATGGTGTAGGCACGGGTCGGCCCGTCGAAGCTGCCCTTGGCGCTGTTGGCGTTGGCCGCGCTGATGGCGCTGCGCACGGTGTCCAGCCCCAGGCCATAGGACGCCAGCGCCTGCGTGTCGGCCTGGATGCGCACGGCCGGGCGCTGCCCGCCGCTGAGCGTGACGAGGCCGACGCCAGCCACCTGGCTGATCTTCTGCGCCAGCCGCGTGTTGACGAGGTTCTGCACCTCGGTCAGCGGCAGGCTGTCGGACGTGATGGCGAGTGTCAGCACCGGCGCGTCGGCCGGGTTGACCTTGGCGTAGACGGGCGGCGCCGGCAGGTCGGCCGGCAGCAGTGAGCCACCGGCGTTGATGGCGGCCTGCACCTCCTGCTCGGCCACGTCCAGCGTCTGGCCGAGGCCGAACTGCAGCGTGACGATGGACACGCCGGCGGCGCTGGTCGAGCTCATGCGCTGCAGGCCCGACATCTGGCCGAAGTTGCGCTCCAGCGGCGCGGTGACGGTCTGGCTCATCACCTCGGGGCTGGCGCCGGGGTAGAGCGTCTGCACCTGAATCGTCGGGTAGTCGACCTGCGGCAGCGCCGACAGCGGCAGGAAGCGAAAGCCCAGGAAGCCGGCCAGCACGATGGCCAGCATCAGCAGCGAGGTGGCGACCGGCCGCTCGATGAAGGGCCTCGAAGGGCCGCTGGTGGCGTCGTCCGCTTCGCCCGTCACGTCAGGCGGCGCTGCGCTCATGGCGCCACCGCGTCAGAAGCGCGACGGTGCGCGCCCGAGGCCGCGTCGCGACCCGCCCTTGCGCCAGATGCGCCGGATGCCGCGCCTGC
>NZ_JBGCUM010000034.1:0-55653 GCF_054177665.1 Roseateles sp. P5_E8
GCGCTGCACCTGGCCGGCCGCAGCCTGGGCACCGGCGTGGCCATGCAGCTCGCCGCCCGCCTGGCCGCCGCCGGCCGCCCGGTGGCCAGCGTCGCGCTCATCACACCGCTGAAGAGCTTGCGCGCGGTGCTGCGCCGCAACCCGCTGCTCGCGCCGCTGACGCCGTGGCTGCGCTCGCCGCTGGACTCGGTGGCCGCCGCGCGGGCCTTGCACTGCGAGGTGCTGGTGCTGCTGGCCGAACGCGACCGCCAGGTGCCACACGCGCACTCGCACACGCTCGTGCAGGCCCTGCGCAACGCAGGCTCCGCCGTCACCGTGCACCAGCTGGCCGGCACCAACCACCGCAGCCTGGCGCGCACGCCGGCGGCCATGCACAGGCTGGGCGGCTGGCTGCTGGCGGCGTCCAAGGCCGAGCTCAACCCGCGCTGAAGCCGCCCCCCTATAACCGCACTCCTCGCTGGCTAACCCCCTTGTCGTCGCTGGGGTGGGTACCTAGCGTCGGTCTCCCACAAGACCTATGGAGACAACATGACCCACCCTGTCCGCAGCTCACTCGCCGCCGCAGCTCTCGCCGTCCTGTTGGCAGGCCCCGCCAGCGCCGTCACCTTCAGCGACGCCTTCTTCTTCGGCGACAGCCTGTCCGACACCGGCAACATTCTGGTGGCCACCGGCGGCACCATCCCCGCTACGCCGCCCTACTTCAACGGCCGCTTCTCCAACGGCCCGGTCTGGGTCGAGTACCTCGCCGCCGGCATCGGCCATGCCGACGCCGCCAAGGCCAGCCTGCTGGGCGGCCACAACTACGCCTTCGGCGGCGCACGCACCAGCAATGCCGGCGCGAGCGACCTGCTCAGCCAGGTGGGCAGCTTTGTCAGCGCGCTGCCGGCAATGGCCGACGCCAATGCGCTCTACGTCGTCGTGGCTGGCGGCAACGACATGCGCGACGCCCGCAGCGGCAACCCGGCCAATATCGGTGCCGCAGCGGTGGCCGCAACCGACAACCTCAAGGCCGCCATCGGCCTGCTGGCCGGCAAGGGCGCCAAGAACATCCTCGTGGCCAACCTGCCCGACCTTGGCAAGACGCCGGAGGCCGTCGGGCTCGGCGTGACCGCCGCGTCCACACAGGCGACCGACGCCTTCAACTCACTGATGGGCGGCGTGGTCAGCTACGGCCAGGGCCTGGGGCTCACGATGAGCTTCTTCGACTTCGCGGCCCTGGGCGCTGCGGTGCGCACCGACGCGCTCACCAATGGCGGCGCCCTCTACGGCATCACCAACGTCTTCACGCCCTGCGGCGCCTTCCAGGGCTCGGTCGGCATCTCCTGCGATGTCTCGCAGTTCTCCGATGCCCTGCACCCCTCGGCCGCGTCGCACGCCCTGATGGGCGCAGCAGCCATTGCCGCCGTGCCCGAGCCTGAAACCTATGGCCTGATGGCGCTGGGCCTGGGCGTTATCGGCTTCATGGCGCGGCGCCGCCGGCCCACCGCCTGAGCAAAGCAGCCGGGGCCGCGACAGCCTGGAAGAATCGCGGCCCATGAAGCTCAACCAAGCCCTGCCCGCCCTGGCCGCCGCCGCAATCTCCAGCACCGCCCTCGCGGGCGACGGCCAGTTCCAGCTGCTGGTGCTGGCCATGCCCACCAAGTACCACTACGAGTACATCCCGGTGGCGCGCGAGAGCTTCGAGAAGCTGGCCAAGCTGCACGCCTTCGACCTGACCTGGGCCGCCCAGCCCTATGCCTTCGAGGGCGACCTCAGCAAGTACGCGGCGGTCGTGCTGCTGAACAGCTCGGGCGAGGAGTTCAACGAGGCGCAAAGGGCAGGTTTCGAGCGCTACATGAAGGCCGGCGGCAACGCCGTCGTCGTGCACCGCGCCATCATCAGCAAGTCGGGCCTGTGGCCCTGGTACGAGAAGCTGGTCGGCCGCAGCTTCGTCATTCACCCCATGCTGCAGACGGCCGTCGTCACCAAGGCCGACCCGGCCCACTCCGCCACCTTCGGCCTGCCGGACAAATGGATCTGGAGCGACGAGTGGTATGAGTTCAGCAACCCGCACGGCGTGACCGTGAACCCCGTGCTGACCGTGGACGAGCGCACCTACGACCCGAAGAAGATCTGGCCCGGCCAGGTCGCCAACGGCATGGGCGCCAACCACCCGGTGAGCTGGTGGCAGGGCTACGAGAAAGGCCGCGTGTTCGTCACGGCGCTGGGGCACAACGCCGAGATGTACAAGGACGCGAGGTATCTGGACCACCTCTGGGGCGGCGTGTGGTGGGCCGCCACCGGGCGCTGACGAGCCCGACTCAGGCTACTTCGAGAACCAGCCAGCGATGCGCTGCTTGATGCGCAGGAAGAAGCCGGCGCGCTCCACGTCGGCAAGCGCCACGACCGGCGCCTCGCCGAGCGACTTGCCGTTGGCCACCGCGACGATCTTGCCGATCACCGCGCCCTTGGCGATCGGCGCCTCCAGGCCCGGGTTCAGCGTCACCTCGGTCTTGACCGCGGCCGCCTGGCCCTTGGGCACCACCAGCGTCCACGGCTTGGCGGCGCCCGCCGCCACCTCGGGCACCACGCCATAAAGCACCTTGGCATTCGTCAGCGCAGCGCCCGGCTGGGTCGGCGTCGCTTCCTCGAAATTGGCGTAGCCCCAGTTGAACAGCACGCGGGTCTGGTCCGCCCGGGCCTGCTTGCTGTTCGCGTTCATGATGACCGAGATCAGGCGCATGCCGTTGCGCTTGGACGAGGCCGTCAGGCAGTAGCCGGCGTCCTCCGTGTGCCCGGTCTTGAGCCCGTCGACCGTCGGGTCGGTGTAGAGCAGCATGTTGCGGTTGCCCTGCTTGATGCGGTTGTAGGTGAACTCGCGCTCGGCGTAGATCGGGTAGTACTCGCCGCTGTTGCGGATGATGGCCGCGGCCAGCACGGCCAGGTCCTTCGCTGACGCCTTGTTGTTGGGGTCGGGCAGGCCGGCTGCGTTCGCGAACTGCGTCTTCGTCATGCCGAGCTTCGCGGCCTCGGCATTCATCAGCGTGACGAAGCCGGCCTCCGAGCCGCCGATGTGTTCGGCCAAGGCCTTGGAGGCGTCGTTGCCGCTGGCGATGACCACGCCGCGCAGCATGTCCATCAAGGAGGCCTTCTCGTTGAGCGGCACGAACATGCAGCTGTCGCCGTCCTTGCCGCCACGGCACCAGGCGCTCTCGCTCATGGTGACCATCTCGTCGGGCTTGAGCTTGCCGCTCTTCAGGCCCTGCTCCACCAGGTAGCTGGTCATCATCTTGGTCAGTGATGCGGGCGGCAGCGGTTCGTCGGGGTTGGAAGACGCGAGCACCTGGCCCGTGTTGAAGTCCATCAGGACCCAGGCCTTGTTTTCGAGCACGGGGATGGACCGCCCGTTGGCGTCGGTCGTCATCGCCTGCTCGGCAGGCGCCGACTTGGCCTTGCGGGCAGCGGCCGCGTGCGGCTTGGACTTGCCATGCGGCGCAGCGGTGGCGACGCCGGCTGAGCCCGCCAAGAGGGCGCTGGCCAGGAGGGAGGGAAGGAGACGGGAAAGGGGGGATTTGCGTGTCATGGAGATGCTTGCTGAAGAAGCCGGTCGGTAGCTCGTCGCGATCAATGCGCTGGTGCCCCAGGCGCCGGTGAGGTTCTGCCGTTGGCGCGAAACACACCCGCCGTCGGCAGTGACGGCAAGATGAATCGGCATCGGCAGGTGCGCCATGCACGTGATCGCTGGGGGGCCTGGGCGATTGTGGCGGGTTGGCAGCGCAGGACGAGCTTCAGCGCCTTGGCGGGCGACCTGCGCCGAGTAACAGTTGAATGCCGCGACGCGCGTCAAGCTGCTGAGCGGTTCGGCCCAGGGTCACCGCGGGCACCTTCGTGCCGGCACACTGCGCCGTCATGAACGCCACCCGCCGCCTGATGACCCTCCTGCCCCTGGCCGGCCTGCTGCCGGCGGTCGCCCTAGCCGCCACGGCTGCACCTGCCGTGCTGCCCCTGTGGCCTGAAGGCGTGCCCGACCGCATGCGGCCCGACGCCCCCGCCACGCGCGGCGACCTTGGCCCCGAGCGGGTGGACGCGAACGGCGCCATCGCCAACGTCTCGCTGCCCACGCTCACCGTCGTGCCGCCCGCCGTCGACCGCCATCTATCAACCCAGGGCACCGCCGTCATCCTCTGCCCGGGCGGCGGCTACCGCTACCTGTCGTGGCAGCGCGAAGGCCTGCAATACGCCGCCTGGCTGAGCACGCTGGGCATCACCACCTTCATCCTGAAAAGCCGCCTGGAGGAATGGGGCCACCCCGCGCCGCTGCAGGACGTGCTGCGCGCCATCCGCCTGGTGCGCTCGCGCGCGGCCGAGTTCGGCGTCGACCCCAAGCGCGTCGGCATCATGGGCAGCTCCGCCGGCGGCCACCTGGCGGCCAGCGCCAGCACGCTGTGGGACCACCCCGACGGCCGCACCGGCGCCGCGCTGGACAACAGCGTCAGCGCCCGGCCCGACTTCGCCGTCCTCGTCTACCCCGTCATCACGATGACCGACCCCGCCGCCCACGCCGGCTCGCGCCGCGCGCTGCTGGGCAGCACGCCTGCTCCAGCGCTGCTGGCACTGATGTCCGCCGAGCAGCAGGTGACCGCCGCCACGCCGCCCACTCTGCTGCTGCACACGCAGGGCGACAAGACGGTACCGGTGGACAACAGCCTCCTGTACTACCAGGCCCTCACCCGGGCCGGTGTGCCGGCCGAGCTGTACGTGTTCGAGCAGGGCGGGCACGGCATTGGCATGCGGGATGGGCTGGGCACGGCGTCGGCCTGGCCGAGGCGGGCGGAGGACTGGCTGCGGCAGCGGGGGTTGTTGGGTACGGCGGGGCGGTGACGCGGGCGGGTGGCCACGGAAATCCGGAGGATTCAGGACGGGTACGGCGGGAGCTCAGCAGTGGAGGAGGATGCTCGGAACTCCGCGCCTCGCGCCGGCCTTCATCCCGCTAGAGTGCCGGGCCGGCGCCTGCCGTGACCGTAGCCTCCAGAAGTCGAGGCCGGCCAGCCCACGAGACCATGAATCACCAAGCCCTTTCTTCCTTCATCTGGTCCGTCGCCGACCTGCTGCGTGGCGACTACAAGCAATCTGAGTACGGCCGTGTCATCCTGCCCTTCACCGTACTGCGGCGCCTGGACTGCGTGCTGGAGGGCACCAAGCCGGCCGTGTTGAAGGAGTTGGAGGTCAGGACCAAGGGCGGCGTGAACCCCGATGCCTACCTGCGGCGCAAGGCGGGCCAGAGCTTCTACAACATCTGGCCAGGTGACTTGACCGCGCTGCTGGGCGACCAGGACCACATCCGCCAGAACCTCTACGCCTACGTCCAGGCCTTCTCACCCGCGGCACGCGACATCTTCGAACGCTTCGACTTCTTCACCCAGGTCGAGCGCCTGGCCAAGGCCAACCTGCTCTACCTTGTCACCGAGAAGTTCGCCAACATCGACCTGCACCCGGAGGCCGTCAGCAATGCCGCCATGGGCGCCGTGTTCGAGGAGCTGATCCGCAAGTTCGCCGAAATCTCGAACGAAACAGCCGGAGAGCACTTCACGCCGCGCGAGGTCATACGCCTGATGGTGGACCTCATCTTCATCGAGGACGACGACGTGCTGAACCCGGGCAACGCCGTGGTCCGCACCATCTACGACCCGACCGCTGGCACCGGCGGCATGCTGTCGGTGGCGGGCGAATACCTGCTGCAACACAACCCGCAGGCACGGCTCACCATGTACGGCCAGGAGCTCAACGACGAGAGCTACGCCATCTGCAAGGCCGACATGCTCATCAAGGGCCAGCCGGTGGAGAACATCGTCGTGGGCAACACCCTCAGCGACGACGGCCACGCCCACACCAAGTTCGACTACATGCTCTCCAATCCGCCATTCGGCGTGGAGTGGAAGAAGGTCGAGAAGGCCGTGCGACAGGAGCATGAGCAGAAGGGCTTCGACGGCCGCTTCGGCCCCGGCCTGCCGCGCGTCAGCGACGGCTCCATGCTGTTCCTGATGCACCTGCTGTCCAAGATGTCGCCCGTGGTCAACGGCGAAGGCGGCTGCCGCTTCGGCATCGTGCTCAACGGCTCACCGCTGTTCACCGGCGGCGCCGGCAGCGGCGAGAGCGAGATCCGCCGCTATGTGCTGGAGAACGACCTGGTGGAGGCCATCGTCGGCCTGCCCAGCGACATGTTCTACAACACCGGCATCGCGACCTACGTCTGGGTGTTGTCCAACAAGAAGCCGGCCGACCGCAAGGGTTACGTCCAGCTCATCGACGCCAGCGGCTTCTGGCAAAAGATGCGCAAGAGCCTGGGCTCCAAGCGCAAGGAGATGAGCGACGCCCACATCGCCACCGTCACGCGGCTGTTCGGCGGCTTCACCGAGGCCGAGCTGGTCACCGTGTTCGACGCCGCCGGCCGGCCTCTGGGCGAGCCACTACTCGTCACCGGCACGGACCAGCCACCCGCTGCCCCCGAAGGCGGCCGCCTGAAGCGCGTGCCCATTGCGCGCATCTTCCGCAACGAAGAGTTCGGTTACACCACCCTCACCGTGGAGCGCCCGCTGCGCGATAAAGCCGGCCAGGTGGTGCTGGGCCTCAAGGGCAAGCTCAAGGGCAAGCCCCAGCCCGACAGCGCGCTGCGCGACACCGAGAACGTGCCGCTGGGCGAAGACATCGCGGCCTACTTTCAACGCGAGGTGCTGCCGCATGCGCCGGACGCCTGGATCGACGAGGAGAAGAGCAAGGTCGGCTACGAGATCCCGTTCAACCGCCACTTCTACGTCTTTGAGCCGCCGCGCAGCCTGCATGCGATTGATGAGGAGCTGAAGATCGTCACAACCAGCATCATGAAGATGCTGGGGGAGTTGGCGGAATGAGTTTGCCGAGGTATCGCGCATACAAGGACAGCGGTGTGACTTGGCTCGGTGCTGTGCCTGAGCATTGGGCTGTGAAACGGTTCAAGTGGCTGATTGAGCGCAATGACGGCGGCGTCTGGGGTGATGACCCAGACGGCAATGACGACACCGTTGTGCTGCGTTCAACCGATCAGACGGCCGACGGTCATTGGAAGCTTGATGAGCCTGCCTTGCGCAAGCTGTCGGAGTCCGACCGTCGCGGCGCAACCTTAGAGATCGGAGACCTGCTGGTTACGAAGTCCAGCGGTAGCGCGCTGCACATTGGCAAGACAACCCTTGTTGACGAGAGAGTGGGAGACCTTGGTGGTTGCTACTCGAACTTCATGCAGCGCCTCAGGCTCAATGCGGGGCTCTTGCCAAAGCTTGCTTGGTACGTGATGAACAACGAGCTTGCACGCAGTCAATTCGATCTGGCCTCGAACTCCACGACAGGGCTTGCCAACCTCAATGGGACGATGATTTCAGACGTGCTCGTTCCGGTGCCGGGCACGTTGGAGCAAGCCTCCATCACCACCTTCCTCGACCACGAAACCGCCAAGATCGATGGGCTGATTGCGGAGCAGGAAAAGCTCATCGCGCTGCTGGCCGAAAAGCGCCAGGCCACCATCTCCCACGCTGTCACCCGCGGCCTGAACCCCCAGGCCCCCATGAAGGATTCCGGTGTGTCGTGGTTGGGGGAGGTGCCGGCGCATTGGGAGGTTAGGGCGCTGCGCCGCGTCATTGCAACCATCGAGCAAGGTTGGAGTCCGGAATGCCACGCCCGGGAGGCGGAAGCGACCGAATGGGGCGTGCTGAAGGCGGGTTGCTTGAACGGTGGCGTGTTCCGGCCCTCGGAGAACAAGGCGTTGCCGCCGGACTTGTCTCCGGAGCAGAAGTACGAAGTTCGCGTCGGCGATGTGCTGATGTCTCGCGCCAGCGGCTCACCTGAGCTGGTCGGCTCGACGGCACTGGTCACAACGACGCGGCCGGGCCTGATGCTGTCGGACAAGATTTTTCGGCTTCACCTCCAGGAGGCTGTCGCGCCGAGCTACTTCGTCGCGGTGATGGGTTCGTTGGGCCTGCGCGCCCAAATCGAAAACGCATTGAGCGGTGGCAATGGCATGGCCAACAACCTGCCCCAATCCAGCCTGCTGACGTTCTCCATGACGGTGCCGCCACAGAGTGAGCAGCAGGAGATCGTGGATTTCGTCGACGGGGAAGTCGGCAGGATCGATAGCCTGAGGGGCGAATCGGAGCGCGCCATCGCCTTGCTGAAGGAACGCCGCTCCGCCCTCATCGCCGCCGCCGTCACCGGCCAGATCGACGTGCGCGGCCTCACCGCCGCCGGAGTGCCAAGAACCCCATGAACGCCAGCACGCCCAAGACCATCCAGATCTTCCTGCCTAGCGGCGAGCCCACGGGCATTCGCGTGGCTGAGATCACCACGCRCATCGTTCAGGTGATCGAGGTGCCGCGCAAACGGCTGCCGCAGTTCTTCGCCATGCCGGAGAGCACGCAGGTGGCGGTGTACTACCTGGTGGCCACGCCCGAGGACGGCAGCGCGCCGCAGGTGTACGTGGGCCAGACGGGCGACCTGCGCGCGCGCCTGGCCGACCACGACAAGAAGAAGGACTTCTGGGAGCGGGCGCTGGTGCTGGTGTCGCGCACGCATTCGCTCACGCAGACACATGCCCTGTTCCTGGAGTGGCTGAGCCTGGACACGGCGCGCCGCGTGGGGCGGTACAGCGACTCCAACGGCAACGCGGGCAGCCGGCCGCACACACCGGCCCCGCTGGAGGCGGATTGCCGCGAGGTGTTCGAGACGGGCCAGATCCTGCTGGCCACGCTGGGCCACCCGCTGTTTGCGGCGCTGCCGCAGGCCGACCAACGCGCCAAGGCGGCCGAGTTGTTCTTCTGCCGCTCGGGCGGCGTGGAGGGCCGGGGGCTCTACACCACCGAGGGTTTCGTGGTACTGGCGGGGTCGGTGGGGCGGCTGGCGCATGTGCCGTCCATCCAGGGCACGAGTGACGCGAACTTCCGCGACAAGCTGCTGCGCGAGGGCGTGATGGCGGCCGAGGGCGACACGGTGCGCTTCACGCGCGACCACCTCTTTCGCTCGCCCAGCATGGCGGCGGTGGCGCTGCTGGGGCGCACGGCCAATGGCTGGCTGGAGTGGAAGGCCGAAGACGGGCAGACGCTGGACGCGATGAAGCGGCGAGCGATCGAGGCCGAGGGCACTGCCCTCGGGTGAACTCGGCAACTGAAGAAAATGTGCGCTACATCAACGTTGTTGAAGAAAACGTGTGATGGCTGACGTTTTTACGCCCGACGCTGCGGCCGCCACCCAAAAGGCCGGCGATCAACTGAAGAAAATATTTGTGAATCAATCAATTTTGATAATAATTCTTCTGGCCTGAAGATTTTCCAGGCCACACCCCCAAGAGACATGAGCGACATCGGCTACGCCTGGATTCAAGACGCCGTGGGTGCCCCGGACTTCCTGGGCACCCAGCGCGCTCGGCTGGCGCCGGTCAGCCGCATCGAGCGCCTGGCGGATGGCACGCTGCTGGTGCCACACAAGCTGGCCCCGGCGCCCTCGCTGTTGCAACAGGCGCTGTTTGCGCTGAAGCACGAAGGCGTGCGGCTGGACCTGCTGGCACTGGCGCTGCGGCGCGTGCCGGCGGCGGAGCTGGCAGCCCTGGTGCGCGCAACGCCCAACAGCGTATACGGCCGCAAGCTGGGTTACTTGTGGGAGGCCTGGCATGGCCGGACCCTGCCAGACCTGGCCGAGACGGGCGTGGCCGCTGCCTACGTGCCGCTGTTCGACCCCGAGGCCTACGCCGTGGGCCAGCCGCGGCGCGACCCGCGCTGGCGCGTGGAGTTCAATGGTCTGGGCGAGTTGGACTTCTGCCCTGTGGTGCGCAGGACACCGGCGCTGGCGGACCGGCTGGCGAAGGACGTGCTGAGCCAGGCCCAGGCGTTCGCCGAGTCCGTGGGCGCGGCCCTGATGGAGCGGGCGCTGGCCTGGGCCTACCTGAGCGAGACCGAGGGCTCGTTTGCCATCGAGGGAGAGGCGCCCAGCCACGACAAGGCGGCGCGGTTTGCCGCCCTGCTGAAGCAGGCGCATGAGCAGCGGCCTCTCACTGAGGAGCTGCTGGTGGCGTGGCAGAACGCCACGGTGTCCAACCCGTTCGACCTGGCCGCGCAGTTCCGCACGGAGCAAAACCGGCTGCAAAAAGACATGCCCGGCGCAGCCGGTGTGACCTATGTCCCGCCCGAGCCCGAGCTGGCCGCCGTACTGATGGCGGGCCTCATGCGCCTGGCCAACCAACGCCCACCGGGGCTGGATGCGCTGGTGCACGCTGCGGTGGTGTCGTTCGCGTTCGTGTTCATCCACCCCTTCATGGACGGCAATGGGCGGCTGTCGCGCTTCCTGGTCCACCACTGCCTGGGGCAGTCGGGCCGGCTGCCGCCGCAATTCCTGCTGCCCATCTCCGTGGCGATGAAGAAGCACGAGGCCGCCTATCTCCAGGCGTTGACCGCCTTCAGCAAACCGGCGCGCCAGTTGTGCGAGGTGACCTGGGCCGGTGACGAGCAGTACGCCTATGCCTGGGCCGCAGACGCCGATGCGTGGTTCCGCTACGTGGACCTGACGGACGCCGCAGTCTTCATGCTGGACATGGCCGAGGCGTCGCTGGACACGCACATGCGGCAGGAGGTGGAGTTCCTGACCCTGTTCGACCGGGCGAAGGCTTTCATCGATGCCCGCCACGACCTACGCGGCAGCGACCTGGCGACCCTGATCGTGACGATCTTCCAGAACGGCGGCACGCTGTCGAGCAACCGGCGCAAGCGCTACGCCGAGCGTGTGCAGCCCGAGGTGCTGGACGCCATCGAGGATGCGGTGCGCCGGGCCATGCAGGGCCAGGCACTCGATGAAGCCGGTTAGGCTGCGCGCACACCGAGCAATGGCTGCAAGGCCACCACCCCGAGCTGCTGGACAACCCATGAACCTGCACCAGGAACGGCACTTCGAGGCCGAGATCTGCCAGCACCTGGCCGCCCATGGCTGGCTGCATGCCGAGGGCGATGCGGCGCTGTTCGACCGCGCCAGCGGCCTGTTCATGCCCGACCTGCTGGCCTGGGTGCAGGCCACGCAGCCCGAGAGCTGGCAGCGCCTGGGCAAGACCCACGGCCCGGCGCTGGCTAACGTGCTGGCCGAGCGGGTGCGCAAGAGCCTGAACGAGCGCGGCACGCTGGACGTGCTGCGGCGCGGCGTGGAGTTGCTGGGCCTGCCGGCGCCGCTGATGCTGGCGCAGTTCAAGCCGGCGCTGGCCATCAACCCGGCCACCCAGGCCGCCTATGCCGCCAACCGGCTGCGCGTGGTGCAGCAGGTCTGCCATTCGCCGAACAACCCCAAGGCGGAGCTGGACCTGGTGCTGTTCGTCAACGGCGTTGCGGTGGCGACGGCCGAGCTGAAATCGGACTTCACGCAGAGCGTGCATGACGCGGTGGACCAGTACCGCTTCGACCGCAACCCGGCGCCCAAGGGCGGCGTGCTGGAGCCGTTGCTGGGCTTCCCGGGCGGGGCGCTGGTGCACTTCGCGGTGAGCCAGTCGGAAGTGATGATGACGACGCGGCTGGCCGGGCCGGCGACGAGCTTCCTGCCCTTCAACCGGGGCAATGAGGGCGCCGCCGGCAACGCGCCGAACCCGGCGGGCTTTGCCACGGCCTATCTGTGGGAAGAGGTGTGGGCGCGGGAGAGCTGGCTGGATATCCTGCACCGCTACCTTACGGCCAAGCGCGACGACAAGAAGCAGCTCAAGAGCGTCGTCTTCCCGCGCTATCACCAGCTGGATGTGACGCGGGCGCTGGTGGCCGATGTCTTGGCCCAAGGCGCGGGCCAGCGCTACCTGATCCAGCACTCGGCCGGCTCGGGCAAGACCAACTCGATTGCCTGGACAGCGCACTTCCTGGCCGACCTGCACGACGCCGAGCACAAGAAGATTTTCGACAGCGTGCTGGTGGTCAGCGACCGCAACGTGCTGGACGCGCAGTTGCAGGAAGCCATCTTCGACTTCGAGCGCACGACGGGCGTGGTGGCGAGCATCACGAACGAGCACGGCAGCAAGAGCGCGCAACTGTCGCAGGCGCTGAAGGACGGCAAGAAGATCATCGTCTGCACCATCCAGACTTTTCCCTTCGCCTTGCAGGCGGTTCAGGAGCTGGCCGCCACCGAGGGCAAGCGCTTCGCGGTGATTGCCGACGAGGCGCACAGCTCTCAGACCGGTGAGGCGGCGGCCAAGCTGAAGCAGCTGTTGTCGGCGCAGGAGTGGGCCGAGTTGCAGGACGGTGGCGAGGTGGACACCGAGGCGCTGCTGGCCGCGCAGATGGCGGCGCGCAGTGGCGACGGCGCTGGCGCGAAGGGCTTGACCTACGTGGCCTTCACTGCAACGCCCAAGCAGAAGACGCTGGAGCTGTTCGGCCGGCCCGGCCCCGATGGGCTGCCGCAGCCTTTCCACGT
The DNA here is from genome assembly GCF_054177665.1 of Roseateles sp. P5_E8. Classification (NCBI taxonomy): domain Bacteria; kingdom Pseudomonadati; phylum Pseudomonadota; class Betaproteobacteria; order Burkholderiales; family Sphaerotilaceae; genus Roseateles; species Roseateles sp. P5_E8. The sequence continues at coordinate 12,430 of NZ_JBGCUM010000034.1, forward strand.
CTATTCGATGCGGCAGGCCATCGAAGAGGGCTTCATCCTGGACGTGCTGAGGAACTACACCAGCTACAAGCTGGCCTTCAAGCTGGCGCACGACGGCAAGGAGTACGACGAGGCGCAGGTGGAGCGCAGTGCGGCCATGAAGGGGATCATGCAGTGGGTGCGGCTGCACCCGTACAACATCTCGCAGAAGGTGCAGGTTGTCGTCGAGCACTACCGCGAGAACGTGCAGCCGCTGCTGGCCGGCCGCGCCAAGGCCATGGTGGTGGTGGGCTCGCGCCGCGAGGCCGTGCGCTGGCAGAAGGCCATACGCGCCTACATCGCCAAGCAGAACTACCCGCTGGGCGTGCTGGTAGCCTTCTCGGGTGAAGTGAATGACGCCGACAGCTATCCGCAGGCCGTTACGGAGGCCAGCAAGGACCTGAACCCCGGCCTGAAGGGCCGCGACATCCGCGAGGCCTTTGCTGATTCCGACTATCACCTGCTGCTGGTGGCCAACAAGTTCCAGACCGGCTTTGACCAGCCGCTGCTCTGCGGCATGTACATCGACAAGATGCTGGGCGGCATCCAGGCGGTGCAGACGCTGTCGCGCCTGAACCGCGCGCACCCGGGCAAGGACACGACCTACATCCTGGACTTCGTCAACGAAGCCGGCGACATCCTGAAGGCCTTCAAGACCTACTACGAGACGGCTGAACTTGAGGCCACGACCGACCCGCACCTGGTCTACGACCTGCGAGCCAAGCTCGATGCCAGCGGCAACTACGACGACTTCGAGGTGGAGCGCGTGGCCAAGGTGGACACGGATCCCAATGGCACGCAGAAGGCATTGGACGCGGCCATCGCGCCCGTGGCCGACCGCCTGCTGAAGCGCTACAAGGCGGCGCAACAAGACATGTCGGCCGCGGAAGATCGGCAAGACGACAAGGCCGCAAAGTCGGCCAAGGATGCGCTGGACGCTTTGCTGCTGTTCAAGAACGACATGGCGGCCTACGTGCGGCTCTACGCCTTCCTGTCGCAGATCTTTGACTACGGCAACACCGACATCGAGAAGCGCTTCCTGTTCTTCAAGCGGCTCATTCCGCTGCTGACCTTCGGCCGCGAGCGCGACACGGTGGACCTGAGCCAGGTGGTGCTGACCCATCACACGCTGAAGAACCGCGGCAAGCAGGCGATGAGCCTGAACGCAGACGGCAGCTACAAGCTACCGCCGATGGACGCAGTGGGCAGCGGCTCGGTGCAGGAGAAGCAGCAGGCCTATCTGGTCGAAATCATCCAGAAGGTGAACGGCCTGTTCGAGGGCGAGCTGAGCGACGACGACCAACTCGTCTACGTGAACGGCGTGCTCAAGGGCAAGCTGCTGGAGAACGAGATGCTGATGCAGCAGGCCGCCAGCAACAGCAAGGAGCAGTTCGCCAACTCGCCCGACCTCAAGGACGCGCTGATGCACGCCATCATGGATGCGCTGGATGCCCACACCACGATGAGCACGCAGGCGCTGGGCTCGGAACGCGTGCGGGACGGGTTGAAGGACATCCTGTTGGGGCCGGCTCAGTTGTACGAGGCGCTGCGGGCTCGGTCGGGCTCTAGCGCTGGCGACAGACCTTAGCCACAGGAAAGCAAAAGGCTCACAAGCCTTTCAGCTCGTGAGCCCCAGTTACGCCGCTTCGGCAAATGCACGCTGCGCGTGCGTGCGACGACGTCGTCAAACGTCGATGTTGCCCGCGCGAAGCGCGTTGGTCTCAATGAAGTCCCGCCGCGGCTCCACCTCGTCGCCCATCAGCATCGTGAAGACCTTGTCCGCCTCGATGGCGTCGTCGATCTGCACGCGCAGCAGGCGGCGCACGTTCGGGTCCATCGTCGTTTCCCAGAGCTGCTCGGGGTTCATCTCGCCCAGGCCCTTGTAGCGCTGGCGGCCGACGGCGCCTTCGGCTTGGCTCATGAGCCAGGCCATGGCGGCGCGGAAGTCGTCGACCTTGCTTTCCTTGGCCTTCTCGCCCTCGCCCTTGCGCACCATGGCGCCGTGCTGGATGAGGCCCTGGAAGCTGAGGCCCGCGTCGGCCAGCACTTCGTAGTCGGCGCCATGCACGAAGTCGGCGGAGATGACGCTGGCGCGCACGTTGCCGTGGTGGGTGCGAGCGATCTTGAGAAACAGCTTGTCGGTGCGCGGGTCGGTCTCCACCGTCACCAGCGCGTCGTGCAGCAGGCCCTTGAGGCTGGCGGCGCTGGCCTCGGCGGCTTCAGCGGTGTCGAGGTCCAACGCCAGGCCATTGGCCAGCACGTGCAGGGCTTCGATGTCCATCCAGTTGGACAGGCGGCCGATGACGGCCTGCGCGGCGACGTACTTGCGCGCCAGCGTGTCCAGCGTGTCGCCCTTGAGCGTGTTGCCCGTGCCCGTATCCAGCGACGCGTCTTGAAGCGCGACCTTGAGCAGGAAGCTGTCGAGCTCGGGCGCGTCCTTCAGGTATTGCTCGTGCTTGCCGACCTTGACCTTGTAGAGCGGCGGCTGGGCGATGTAGATGTGGCCGCGCTCGCAGAGCTCGGGCATCTGGCGGTAGAAGAAGGTCAGCAGCAGCGTGCGGATGTGGGCGCCGTCCACGTCCGCGTCGGTCATGATGATGATGCGGTGGTAGCGGAGCTTGTCGGGGTTGAAGTCGTCGGTGCCCGCGCCGCGGCCGATGCCGGTGCCTAACGCGGTGATCAGCGTGATGATTTCATTGCTGGTCAGCAGCTTCTCGTAGCGGGCCTTCTCGACGTTCAGGATCTTGCCGCGCAGCGGCAGGATCGCCTGGAACTTGCGGTCGCGGCCCTGCTTGGCGGAGCCACCGGCGGAGTCGCCCTCGACGATGTAGATCTCGCACTGGGCGGGGTCTTTTTCCTGGCAGTCGGCCAGCTTGCCGGGCAGGCCCAGGCCGTCGAGCACGCCCTTGCGGCGCGTCATCTCGCGTGCCTTGCGCGCGGCTTCGCGGGCGCGGGCGGCGTCGAGGATCTTGCCGCAGATGATCTTGGCGTCGAGCGGGTTCTCGAGCAGGTAGTCGGTCAGCAGGCGGGAGACGATGTCTTCCACCGGGCCGCGCACTTCCGAGCTGACGAGCTTGTCCTTGGTCTGCGAGCTGAACTTGGGCTCGGGCACCTTGACGGAGACAACGCAGGCCAGGCCTTCGCGCATGTCGTCACCGGCGACTTCGACCTTGGCCTTCTTGGCCAGCTCGTTGTCGTCGATGTACTTGTTGATGACGCGGGTCATCGCGGCGCGCAGGCCGGTCAGGTGGGTGCCGCCGTCGCGCTGCGGGATGTTGTTGGTGAAGCAGAGGACGTTCTCGTTGAAGCCGTCGTTCCACTGCATCGCCACTTCGACGCCGATGTTGGTCTGCTGGTCGCTCATCTTGTCGCCCTGGGCGTGGAAGATGTTCGGGTGCAGGGTGGTCTTGCCCTTGTTGATGAACTCGACAAAGCCCTTCACGCCGCCGGCATAGGCGAAGTTGTCTTCCTTGTTGTTGCGCTCGTCGACAAGGCGGATCTTCACGCCGTTGTTCAGGAACGAGAGCTCGCGCAGGCGCTTGGCGAGGATGTCGTAGTGGAAGTCGTTGTTCTGCTGAAAGATCTCGGTGTCGGGCAGGAAGTGGACTTCCGTGCCGCGCTTGTCGGTCTCGCCGGTGATCTTCATCGGCCGGGTCTCGAAGCCGTTGACCATGACGCTTTCAGCGTCCTGCGGCACGCCCTTGGCGAACTCGATGAAGTGGACCTTGCCGTTCTGGCGCACGGTCAGGCGCAGGAACTTGGACAGGCCGTTCACGCAACTCACGCCCACGCCGTGCAGGCCGCCGGAGACCTTGTACGAGTTCTGGTTGAACTTGCCGCCGGCGTGCAGCTCGGTCAGTGCGATCTCGGCGGCAGAGCGCTTGGGCTCGTGCTTGTCGTCCATCTTGACGCCCGTGGGGATGCCGCGGCCGTTGTCGATGACGGAGATGGAGTTGTCGGTGTGGATGGTGACGACGATGTCGTCGCAGTGGCCGGCCAGGGCCTCGTCGATGGAGTTGTCCACCACTTCAAACACGAGGTGGTGCAGGCCGGTGCCGTCCGACGTGTCGCCGATGTACATGCCGGGGCGCTTGCGCACGGCCTCCAGGCCTTCCAGGATCTGGATGGAGTCGGCGTCGTAGACGGCGCCCGACTTGGCCTCGGCGGCCGCAGCCGCTTGCTGCTTTTCGTTCAGGCCATCGGGGTGGTCGGCGCTGCTGGAAACATCACTCATCGGGAACTCTCTCTCACTCGCGGGCGACAAACTGATCGCCCTTTAAAAGCACTGAAGCGGGCCGAAGCCCGCTGTGTCCAAGTCAGGTCGTGACTCAGATCCTCATTGGCATGACCACGTACTTGAAGCCCGTCGTGTCGGGGATCGTCAGCAGCGCACTCGATGCGCTGTCGTTGAGGTCGATGCAGACCATGTCCTGGCTCATGTTGGCCAGGGCGTCCATCAGGTAGGTGACGTTGAAGCCGGTCTCGATCTTGTCGCCGGCGTAGTCGATCTCGATCTCTTCCTTGGCCTCTTCCTGCTCGGCGTTGCTGGACGCAATGCTCAGCAGGCCCGGCTCGAAGGTCAGGCGCACGGCCTTGAACTTCTCGCTGGTCAGGATGGCGGCGCGCTGCAAGCTGCTCAGCAGCGTGGTGCGGCCCAGCGTCAGGCGGAACTTGTGGTTTTTGGGGATGACGCGGTTGTAGTCGGGGAACTTGCCCTCGACGAGCTTGGTCACGAACTCCATGCCGCTGAAGCTGAACTTGGCCTGGTTGCCGGCAAAGCGCATCTCGATGGCGTCGTCGTCCTTGCCGTCCTTGAGCAGGCGCTGCAGCTCCAGCACGGTCTTGCGCGGCAGGATGACTTCCTGCTTGGGGATGTCGGTGTCCAGCTCGGCCTGGGCCAGCGCCAGGCGGTGGCCGTCGGTGGCGACGAGCGTCAGGTTCTTGCCTTCGGCGACGAACAGGATGCCGTTCAGGTAGTAGCGGATGTCGTGCACCGCCATCGCGAAGTGCACCTGGTTGATCAGGCCCTTGAGCGCCTTTTGCGGCACGCTGAACGCGGGGCCGAAGTCGGCGGCTTCCTGCACGAGGGGGAAGTCGTCGGCCGGCAGCGTCTGCAGCGTGAAGCGGCTCTTGCCGCCTTGCAGCGTCATCTTGTTCTGGTTGCTGGTCAGGCTGACGACCTGGTCGGTCGGCAGGGCGCGCAGGATGTCGATGAGCTTGCGCGCGCCGACCGTGGTGGACAGGTTGCCGGCGTCGCCGTCGAATTGCACCGTGGTGCGCACCTGGATCTCGAGGTCGCTCGTCGTCAGCTCCACCTGGTTGCCGGTCTTGCGGATCAACACATTGGCCAGGATGGGCAGCGTGTGACGCCGCTCGACGATGCCGGCCACTGCTTGCAGCGCGCCGAGCACCTGATCCTGGGGAGCTTTCAAAACGATCATGGAGGCCTCTTTGGAGGAGATCTTTGGGGGATTTCGGCTGGGCCGCAGACCCAAAACCGCGCGCGCGCGTAAAGCTGCGATTGTCGCCCGGAAACGGTGCCTCGCCGGGTGGGCGGGGCGTGCGGGTCAACCCGAAGCGGTGACTGGCTTCAGCCCTTCAGCGTCTGTTCGAGCACGTGGAGCTGCTGGTTCAGCTCGGTGTTCTTCTGGCGCTCGCCGCCGATCTTTCGCACGGCATGGAGGACCGTCGTGTGGTCCCGCCCGCCGAACAGCTCGCCGATCTCGGGCAGGCTCTTCTGCGTCATCTCCTTGGCCAGGTACATCGCAATCTGGCGCGGCCGGGCGATGCTGGCCGGGCGCTTCTTGGAGTACATGTCGGCGATCTTGATCTTGTAGAAGTCGGCCACCGTCTTCTGGATGTTCTCGACGCCGATCTGGCGGTTCTGGATGGAGAGCAGGTCCTTCAGCGCCTCGCGGGCCAGCGTGATGCTGATCTCCTTGTGCGAGAACTTGGCGTAGGCCAGCACCTTGCGCAGCGCGCCTTCCAGCTCGCGCACGTTCGCGCGCACGTTCTTGGCGACGAAGAAGGCCACGTCCTCGGGCATCGGCGTGCCCTCGGCCTCGGCCTTCTTGATCAGAATGGCGACGCGCATCTCCAGCTCGGGCGGCTCGATGGCCACCGTCAGGCCGGCGTCGAAGCGGGAGGTGAGGCGCTCATCAATGTCCACCAGCCCCTTGGGGTAGGTGTCCGACGTCATGATGATGTGCGCCTTCTTGGCCAGCAGCGCCTCGAAGGCGTTGAAGAACTCCTCCTGCGTGCGGTCCTTGCCGGCGAAGAACTGCACGTCATCGATCAGCAGCAGGTCCAGCGAGTGGTACTTGGCCTTCAGCTCGTCGAAGGTCTTGCGCTGGTAGTTCTTGACGACGTCGGAGATGAACTGCTCGGCGTGCAGGTAGAGCACGCGGGCGTCCGGCCGGTCCTTCAAGAGGGCGTTGCCGACGGCGTGGATCAGGTGGGTCTTGCCCAGGCCGACGCCGCCGTAGATGAACAGCGGGTTGTAGGTGATGCCCGGGGCGCCGGCGACATGCAGCGCGGCGGTGCGGGCCATCTGGTTGGCGCGGCCGGGCACCAGCGTGTCGAACGTCAGCTGCGGGTTGATGCGGTGCTTGGCCGAGGCGGGCGCCTGCGACGGCAGCATGATGGTGCTGGCGGGCGGCGCGCTGACGGGCCGCAGAGCCGCGCTGGGCTCCGGCGGGGCTGAAAGCTGCTGCTGCTGCGCCGCCGAGACGGCAGCCGACATCGCGCCGGGCGCGGCKATGGGCGCGCTCGACGCGTCACGCGAGACCAGCGCCAGCTCCAGCCGCGTCGGGCGGCCGGCCAGTTCGGTCAGGATGGCCTCGATGCGGGCCGCGTATTGGCGACGGATCCAGTCGCGCTTGAAGTGGTTGGGCACCTTCAGCGTGGCGACCAGCGCGCTCGCGGCATCGGCGCCTTCGCCCGACACGGTGGCCGGCGGCAGCGGGCGGATCCAGGTGTTGAACTGCTGCTCGGGCAGCTCGGTGGCCAGGCGCTCGCAGCCACGCCGCCAGAGGTCAGAGGCCCATTCCGCCGAATTCATGCCCACCGCGCCAGTCGTTTCGCCCGTTGCCAAAGCCTGCACCCCATCCACCCAGTGTTCTTCTTCGCTCATTGTGGAAAACTTCTTCTCGAGCGGTCGGATTGTACGGACCCGAGCCGGTCGAAGGACGGGTTATCCACAGAATTTGGAAGGGGGTCAATCCCTGGCAAACCCGGCTTGAGACTGGCGACTTATTGACCGAGCCGGCGGCTTCTGCTGTAATGCCGGGTTTTCGCGCACTGCGATTCATTCGCCGTGCGCTTTTCTTGTCGGGCACCAACCGCTGTGTCCGGACGAACCGAACAAATCCCTCCAAAGAGGTTTCCCCATGAAGCGTACCTACCAAGCCTCCAAGACCCGCCGCGCCCGCACCCATGGCTTCCTCGTGCGCATGAAGACGCGTGGCGGCCGTGCCGTCATCGCCAATCGCCGCGCCAAGGGCCGCAAGCGCCTGGCCGTCTAAGCCCGCCGGTGATTGACGACCGCGCCTGCGTGCGTCGTCAGCCCCCGGGCACCCGATGATCGGCAAGCTGAACCGCCCGGTGGACTTTGAGCGTGTGCTCGGCCGTCAGAGCCGGGCGCGCAGCGCGCATTTCGCGCTGCACCACCTCTCGGCCAATCCCGAGCCCAGCGCCTGGCATGCCGCCCAGTTGCGCACAGCCTCAGCCAAGTTATCAACAGGCGACCCACAGCCTGTGCACAAATCTGTGGACCAAGACCCGCCCGCTGCGCCCTCGATTCCAGTTGAGGGCTGCTGGGTGGGCATCGTCGTGCCCAAACGGCATGCCAAGCGATCGGTGACCCGGGCGCTCTTGAAGCGGCAGATCCGCGCCGCATTTGCCGAGCGTCCCGGCATGCCGCCGGGTTTGTGGGTCGTGCGCTTGCGCTCTCCGTTTGACCGCCAGAAGTTCCCCAGTGCCGCGTCCGACGCGCTGCGGGCGGCAGCGCGTGCCGAGCTGGCGCAGCTGCTGGACCGCGCGCTCAAACCCAAGGCCGCCGCCGCATGAACCCCAGCTGGCCCGCTCGCCTGCTGATGGCCCTTGTGCGCGGCTACCGGCTCATGCTCAGCCCCTGGCTGGGCAACGCCTGCCGGTTCGAGCCGACCTGCTCTCGCTATTCGCTGGCCGCGCTGGAGAAGCACGGCGCACTGGCCGGCAGCTACCTGACCGTTCACCGCATCCTGCGCTGCCAGCCGCTGTGCAAAGGCGGGCACGACCCCGTGCCTGACAATGCGCCGCGCCTGTTTTCCCGCCTGATTTCCCCTGTGCCTTGCGCACCGTCTTCCTCTTCCGAGTCTCTCCATGACTGATATTCGCCGCACCGTGCTGTGGGTGGTGTTCACGATGTCCCTCGTCCTGCTCTGGGACGGCTGGCAAAAGCACAACGGGCATCCTTCATTGTTCGGCCCCCAGGTGCCCAAGGCGGTCGCAACGGCCCCTGTCGGCCCTGCGTCCAGCGGCGTGCCGGCCAGTTCGACAGGTTCGGCCAGCCAGGCCCCGGCGGCCGTCACGGCCCCTTCGGCGGCGCCGTCCGAGAAGGTCACCATCCGCACCGACGTGCTGACGGTCACGGTCGACACGCTGGGCGGCGACATCGTCCGCGCCGAGCTGCCCAAGTACCTGACCTCGCCGGACCCGACGGTCACCGACCAGCTGCTGCAGATGGTGCATCTGCAGAAGAAGCCTGCGTTCACGCCCGAACCCGTCGTGCTGTTCAACGCCGCCCAGCACTACCGCGCCCAGACCGGCCTGGTGGGCGGCGCCGGCCCGCTGCCGACGCACAACACCCCGATGACGGCCGTGGAAGGCCCGCGCGAGCTGGAAGCCGGCCAGAACGAGGTCAAGTTGCGCCTGGAATCGGCCGAGGTCGGTGGCGTCAAGCTGGTCAAGACCTTCACCTTCAAGCGCGGCGTCTACACGGTGGGCGTCACGCACGAGGTCGTCAACGCAGGCAGCACCCCGGTCACGCCCCAGGTCTACCTGCAACTGGTGCGCGACGGCAGCACGGTCACCGGCGGCGCGGCGTTCACGCCCAGCTTCACCGGCCCGGCCATCTACAACGACAAGACCAAGTTCAAGACCATCAAGTTCGAGGACATCGACAAGAACAAGGTCGACATCGAGAAGCAGGCCGAGCACGGCTGGGTCTCGATGGTGCAGCATTACTTCGCCAGCGCCTGGCTCGTCAACGAGGCGGGCAACCGCGAGTTCTTCGTGCGCAAGCTGCCCGGCCAGGTCGGCGTGAGCGGCGACAGCTATGCCACCGGCWTGGTGTTCACGCTGCCAACGCTGGCGCCTGGCGCCAGCGCGACGCAACAGGCTCTGCTCTTTGCCGGCCCGCAGGAGGAGAACAACCTATCGGCCCTGGCCCCGGGCCTGGAGCGCGTCAAGGACTACGGCGTGCTGACCATCCTCGCCGAGCCGCTGTTCTGGCTGCTCGACAAGCTGCATGGCTTCATCGGCAACTGGGGCTGGACCATCGTCACCCTGGTGCTGCTGCTGAAGATCGCGCTGTACAGCCTGAACGCCAGCGCCTACAAGTCGATGGCGCGCATGAAGGCCGTCGCGCCGCGCATCAACGACATGAAGGAGCGCCTGAAGGACAAGCCGCAGGAAATGCAGCAGGAGATGATGAAGATCTACCGCGAGGAGAAGATCAACCCCATCGGCGGCTGCCTGCCCATCTTCCTGCAGATGCCCATCTTCATGGCGCTGTACTGGGTGCTGCTGTCCACCGTCGAGATGCGCCAGGCGCCGTGGATGCTGTGGATCACCGACCTGTCGGTGCGCGACCCCTACTTCATCCTGCCGCTGCTGATGATGGCCTCCAGCCTGTTCCAGGTCTGGCTCAACCCGCCGGCGGCCGACCCGATGCAGCAGAAGATGATGTGGATCATGCCGGTCGCCTTCGGTGTCATGTTCTTCGTCTTCCCCGCCGGCCTGGTGCTGTACTGGCTGACGAACAACATCCTGTCCATCGCCCAGCAATGGATGATCAACAAGCGCTTGGGCGTGAACTGAAGCACGTGAATCTGCACAGCCCCCGCAAGCGGGGGCTTTTTTATGCCTGCGACAAGCAGTTCAATGGCTTCGCGGGGCAGAGAACACCGGCCCGGACGGGACTCACGAGAGCGCCCGACCCGAGCCTCCCCCGCGCCAATTCCGCCAGCAGCCGCCCCCGACCGGGCGGCTGTTTGCTTTTGGGCCGCCGACAATCGCGCCATGCTCGCCCGACACGCCGACCCCATCGCCGCCATCGCCACCGCCCCGGGGCGTGGTGCCGTCGGTATCGTGCGGGTGTCATCGCCGCAAGAGTTGTCCGGGCTGATCGATGCCGTCTGCGGCCGGCCGCTGAAGGCGCGCGAAGCGACCTATCTGCCCTTCCGCGACGCGACCGGCACGGCCATCGACCAGGGCCTGGCGCTGCATTTCCCGGCGCCGCATTCCTACACCGGCGAGCATGTGCTGGAACTCCAGGCCCACGGCGGCACCGTCGTCATGCAGCTGCTGCTGGCGCGCGTCATCGAGGCGGGCGGCACGGTTCGCCTGGCCGAACCCGGCGAATTCACACAGCGCGCCTTCCTGAACGGCAAGCTCGACCTGGCGCAGGCCGAGGCCGTGGCCGACCTCATAGACGCCAGCACCGAGGCCGCCGCGCGCAGCGCCAGCCGGGCGCTCGGCGGCGCGCTGTCGCACGAGGTCGGCATCCTGCGCGACCAGCTCATCCAGCTGCGCATGCTGGTCGAGGCAACGCTGGACTTCCCCGAGGAAGAGATCGATTTCCTCGAAAAGGCCGATGCCTTCGGTCGGCTGGACCGCCTGACCGCGCAACTGCGCCAGGTACAGGCCCGCACGCGCCAGGGCGCCCTGCTGCGTGACGGCCTCAAGGTCGTGCTGGCCGGCCAGCCCAACGTCGGCAAGAGCTCGCTGCTGAACGCGCTAGCCGGTGCCGAGCTGGCCATCGTCACGCCCATTCCCGGCACGACGCGCGACAAGGTCAGCCAGACCATCCAGATCGAAGGCGTGCCGCTGCACATCACCGACACGGCCGGCCTGCGTGACGCGACGGCGGACGAGGTCGAGCGCATCGGCGTGTCGCGGTCGTGGGACGCGATTGCGGATGCCGACGTCATGCTCTTCCTGCACGACCTGGGCCGTGTCGGTCAGGCCGATTACGAAGCCGAGGACGAGCGCATCCGCGCGCGGCTGGCGGGCGTGGACGCTGGCCGCATCGTGCAAGTCTTCAACAAGGCCGACCTGGCCGCTGCGCCCGACGGCGAGATCGCGCTGAGCCTGAAGACCGGCGCCGGCCTGGAGGCGCTGCGCCAGCGCCTGCTGAAGACCGCTGGCTGGCAGGCCGTGCCCGAAGGCCTGTTCATTGCCCGCGAGCGCCATGTGCAGGCGCTGGCACGCACGGCCGAGCACCTGGCGCTGGCCCGCGAGGTCGCCGCTCAGCGCGACGCGGCGCTGGATCTGCTGGCCGAGGAGCTGCGCCTGGCCCACGACGCGTTGGGAGAGATCACCGGTGCGTTCTCGGCGGATGAGCTGCTGGGGGTCATCTTCAGCAGCTTTTGCATAGGCAAGTGATGGCTCAGCGCCCGGCGCTGATGAACGTCATCTTGCCCTTAACGCCTCCGCTCACCTGCGTGCTCGCCACCAGCTTGGCGCGTGCCTCCGCGTTGCCGCGCAGGAAGGCGTCGAAGAAGGTCAGCTCCCAGCTGTAGGCCTCGCGCTCGGCGGCGGGGGAGAGCAGGTGGCCTTCGCCGGGCAGTTCAACGGCCCAGACCGGACCCCCGAGACGGCGGACGCCGACGCGGACGGCGTCGGGTGAGACGCTCTTGTCCTGGTCGGCATAGACGGCAAAGAAGGGCACCTTCACGGCGGCCAGGCCACCGAAGTCCTCGCCCAGATGCCAGGCGTCGGTCTTGAAGGGCCAGACGCCGAAGCTGGTGCCCATGAAGGGCACGAGGCCGAAGCCGGCCTTGATGCGCGGGTCGCGCGGGTTGTGGGCGGGGTACTTGGGATCAACGCCGCCGAGCAGGGCCAGCACGGTCAGGCCGCCGGCGCTGGCGCCTGAGGCGCCGATGCGGTCGCGGTCGATGGCGGGGCCGAAGACGGCGTCCTTCAACACGTAGTCCAGTGCCGCCCGCACGCCCGCCTGGCGCAGCGCGACGGACTCGTGATAGCCCGGCGCGCGGCTGTCGCCGTGGAAGAGGTTGACGACGATGTAGCCGTGCGAGGCCAGCAGCTTGAGGTGGGCGAGGTGCCACAGGCCGTGGGTGTTGTAGCCGCCGGAGTAGACGATGAGCGGGTACTTGGCGGCCGGGTCGGCCAGCAGCGGCTTGTCGGCCGGGCCCTGCATGTGCGGCACGAGGGCGTCGCCGGTGTCCTTGTACGGGAACGCGTAGTCGGGCCGCGGGTTGCTGGCGGGCGTGGGGTAGAGGATGTGCAGCACCAGCGGCTGCGGCTTGCCGACGAGCGCGCCGGCGCCGGGCTGGCTGGCGGGCACGCTGACCTGCAGCTGCGGCACGGCCTGCGGGTGGGCCAGGATGACCGACAGGTAGGCGCCGTCCTTGCTGCCGTTGAGGTAGTCGATCAGCGGCCGGCCGCCAGGCACCGTGACTTGCAGGTTAGTGGAGCCGACGGCGAAAGGGCCAGGGCCGGCGGCGGGAATCTCGGCGGCCTGGGCGGACGCGGCAAGGCACAGGCTCAGCAGCAGGAACAGGAGGCGCATGTCATCGGGCGGGCAGGCTTGGGGTGGCGCAATGTCGCCGAAATGCCCGCCGATGACAACGGTGTCAGCTCAGGGGTTGGAAGCCTTCCAGCGCGGGTAGGCGTCCAGCGCCTTCTGTGGCCACACGCCCCACCAGGTGTAGCCATTGCGGCGGCCCTTGGAGATCTCGTTGACGTCGTCGTGGATGGTCTTGGGCCAGTCGCCAAAGATGGGTCGGCCGGTGGGGATGTCGTACAGGCGCGACCACAGCGGGCCGGCGCCGGCCTGGGCGGTGAGCTTGCGGCCGTCGGGCGTCATCGTGAAGGCGTGGTCGCGCAGCGCGTGGGCCTTGAGCCAGGCGATGCCACTCTCGATGGCCGCCTTCATCGCGGGCGTGGGGTGGGGCTGCTGCATCAGGAAGAGCAGTACGCCGGCGCTCTCGGCGCTGGCGAGGCTGCGCGGCTCGTAGTTGCGGGCGGAGATGGGCGCCAGCGTGACAGCGTCGATCTGCTGGGGCCAGAGCGTCGGGCGGCCGTCGACCTTCACCTGGGCGGCCAGGAGGAGGTCCACCGCGCGGGCCGCAGCGGTGCGGGCCTGGCGGCGCAGCGGCGCGGGGACGAAGGCGAAGCCGGGCGCGGCCTTGGCCACGTCCTGAAGCAGGCGCGCGGCCTCAGCGACGGCGTCGTCGTTGAAGGTGATGCCGTCGTGGAAGCCGCCTTCCAGCGGGTAGTTCTGCGGCCAGCCGCCGTTGGGGTACTGGGCCATCAGCAGGTAGCCGATGCCCTTCAGGATGGCGGCCTGGCAGGCCTCGCTCGGGCGCTGCTGGTTCACGCGCGCCAGGAAGCGGATCTCGCTGTGCGTGGCGTCGTTGTCCAGCGTGCCGACGAAGGTCCAGTAGCGGTCACGCGGCTCGTCGAAGCTGCCCGTGCCCACCGTCATCGTCTCGGCGTTGTTCGAATAGCGCTGGCCAGGCAGGCGGGCCGGGCCGCTGCGGTTCTGGTTCTTGCTCCAGCCGCCGCTGGGGGTCTGGAAGCTGAGGATGGTGGCGGCGATTGCTCCCGCCTCGGCCGACGCGTACCAGGCAGGCTCGCGGTCCAGCGGCGCGTTCGTCTTGCCGGCGGTGGGCGGTGGCGGCACGGTGTCGCCGGCTTTCAGCTCGCGCGCCAGCGTGGCGCGGTCCAGGGTCATCTGGCGGCCGGAGCGGTCCAGATAGGCCTGCCAGGCGGTTCGCTGCGCGGCGGGCAGCTCGGCGAGGCGCGCGGCGCTCATCTCGGGGGCCGGCGTGTTGTGGCCGATGACGGCGGCGAGCAGGGCGCCCGGCGCGAAGGCGAGAGCGAGAGAGAGCAGTTTCTTCATGGCAGCGGCAACAGGCCTTCGGCGCGCACGGTCCAGGCGCCATCCTTGGGGAAACCGGGCGTGGGGCCCGCAGGTGCGCCGTCCCAGCCGCCGGCCATCAGACCCAACGCCATCAGGTAGGCCGAGTTGGTGGGCAGGTAGGCCACGGCGCCCTCGGGGTCGCGCGGGCGGCGGCTGTAGCCGCTGGGCATGAAGCGGGCCGACGGCAAGCTGTTGGCGAGGATGCTGACCGCGCGCTCGGGCTCGCCCAGCCGTGCTGCGGTCAGCGCGCCCTGGCCCATCTGCCAGCTGACCCAGCCGCCATCGGCGCCGCGCTGCTCGTGCACGGCGTGGAAGGTGCGGCGGGCGGTCTCGATGTCGATCTTGGGCGTGGCCGGCAGATAGCCCAGGGCCAGCAGCATGGACGAGGGCGCGCCCTGCTTGCCGGGCTTGAAGAGGTCGCGGATGCCGTCGATCTCGAGGTACTTGCCGTCCTGCTGCGGCAGGGGCGCCAGGTGGGCAATGACGTCCGCCCAGCGTGGGTCGGGCGCCAGGCCCAAACGCTCTCGCCACTGTTGCGCGACACGCAGGCCGTAGTGCCAGAAAGCCAGCTCGAAGGTCGGGTCACGCACCAGCTCGACCGAGGTGCTCTCGCTGACGTTCTTCAGCGGCGGGCCGAGGTGGTAGACGCCGGTGGCGGGGTCACGCTGGGCAAAGCTGGCCAGGAACTTGGCCGACTCGAACACCATGTCGCCATAGCGCGCCAGCGTCTCCTGCGTGGGCTTGGCGCGGTAGACCAGCTCGGCCAGGTAGATGGGGTTGGGCTGGTTCCAGATGATGTAGGGGTTGATGCCGCCGGGCGTGGGGCGGCCATCCAGGCCGGACATCTTGGGCCAGCGCACGCCGTCGAAGCCCTCGCTCTTGGCCTGGGCGATGCCCTTGGGCAGCTGACCCAGGTACCAGGCCAGGCCCTTCTCAAGCAGGTCCACATGGCCCCATTGGTAGAACTGTGCGGCGTGGAAAGCGTAGACCTCGGAGTTGTGCTTGCCGAACCAGCTCAGGTGCTGCAGGCCGGTCTCGGCCGGCGGGAAGCCGCCGGCGTAGTTGACGCGCATCAGGTAGAGCGACTGGATAGCTCGGCGCTCGACCTCCTTGGCGCGCGGATCGGTGGCGGCGCTGAGGTCGACCATGCCGCCCTTCGTCCAGTAGTCGGCCCAGGCCTGCTTCGATGAGGCGAGCGTGCTGTCGACGGTTTCGTTAGGCGCCGGATGCTCGGCGTCGGCAAAGGCGGCCGTGAAGGCAATCGTGTCGCCCTTCGTCGCGCGCAGCCGGTAGTCGTGCGGCGCGGCAAGCTGGGGCGTGGACGCGCTGACCAGCTCGGCCGGCGTGGACCAGCGCAGCTCGGTGTCGTAGCGCGTGCCGTCGGCGTGGCGGGCGATGCGGGCATGGCCGGGGCCGACCTGCGTCAGCGTGCTCTGGTGCCTGTCGGGCTGCTCCCAGATGAAGGGCGGCTTGTGGGCAATCGAGGTGCGGTAGGCGTAGGGGAAGCGCAGCCGCACCTGCAGCTCACCACTGGCGATCAGCGGTGAGCGCGCCTGCACGGCCATCACGGCGGCCGAGCCATGCGCGGCCGTCAGCACCTCCAGCGGCTGGCCGCGCACCAGCAGGCGGCTGGTGACGACGCCGGTCCACAGGTCCAGCGTCTGGTGGATGCCGGCGATGTCCTCGGTGCGCAGCGGCTCGCCGTGCAGCGTGAAGGCGAACTGGCCCAGCGGCATGGGCTGGGGGTTCTCGCGGTAGTAGCGGCCGGCGGGGGTGTTCTGGTTGATGGGGTAGAGGATCTGCCGGCCATGGAAGGGCACGGGCGCCAGCGTGTCCTCGAAGCGCAGGTTCTCGGGGTTGGGAAAGCTGTGCCAGCTCCAGGTGTTGCGCGTCTCCAGCGGCAGGCCGTTGTCGTAGTAGATGCGCTCCAGGCCCTGCAGGCCGGTGACGTCCACGGTCAGCGCAAAGTCGCCGTTACCGACGGTCAGCGCGGACTCGGGGTTGATGCCGGTATTGCGCACCTGGTGGCGAGCGACGACGGCGGCGCGGTCTATCGGCTGGGCCCAGGTGGGCTGCGTCACGAGCGCGGCCAGCAGGAGGAGGAACTGCTTCAAAACGGCAACCTCAGGTTCGGAGGGACGACAAAGGGTTTGGGCTCGGGCAGGTGGCGGTCGAGCGTCAGGCTCATCAGGCCGATCACCACGTCGTTGCTCAGCGTGCGCAGCGTCAGGCGTGCGAGTGGCTTGGCGGGGTCCAGCGGCAGGTCCAGCACGGTGGCAGCACCGCCGGGCACGACGCGGCCGGTGGGCTGCAGGCGCACCAGGCCGGATTGCAAGTCCACGCGCGGCGGCGTGGGGCCGGGGCGCTGGAACTGGTAGTCATCGATGAAATAGTCCTGCTCGATGGGCCACCAGGTGGTGGGATTGTGCAGGGCCAGGCGGGCCTGGCTGCCGTCCGCGTAGTCGACGATGACTTCGCCGTTGTCGATGCGGCTCTGCATGAAATTGGTGGAGCCGGCCATCAGCAAATAGGCGTGGCGGGCCTGTCCGTTCAGCGGGATGCTGATCTCGTGCGGATAGTTGTCCCAGCGGGAGGTGAAGGCAATGTTGCGGGCCTCGGGCGCGGCGGGTGTGGCGAGAGGCAGGCCGTTGGGCAGCAACAGCCGGCCGTCGTTCTGGGCCGCCACGCGGCGCAGGCCGGTGTCGTTGATGACAGGCAGCTCGTTGACGTGGCCCGCCCAGGCGCCGGCGCCTTGCGAGGGCAGCGTCAGCGACACGCCGGCCGGGCGCGGGCTCAGGTATTTGCCGGGCTTGAAGATGTCGGTGACGCGGTCGTTGAAGTGGGTGTCGAGGGCGACGGGCTCAAACCGGGCGTCGGGCACAGCGACGGTCCAGTCGGTGGCGGGAGGGGCGGGCATCGGATAAGCGCAGAGGGGCGGATCGAAGCCCATGGGCACCGCGCGCCACCCGACAGCCACGACCGCGCGGGCGCCGAACGGCAGCGCTATCTGTATGCGACCGGTCCCGTCGGCTTTCCATGTGCCACGAACGCCGTTCACCAGCACCCGCACAGGCTCGCGGCGTTGCGCTTGCAGTTGCAGCAGCAGGCGCTTGAAGCGCGCGCCGGGCTGCGTCAGCGTCCACGTCTCATGCTGGCCTTGACGCTGGAAGGTGAGGCCGACGCCCGGATGCTGCAACTCGGCTTTTTGCCAGGCTGCAGGCAGGCCGGGGCGCACGGTCAGCACGCCCGCCAGCGCATCCGGCCTCACGCCGAACAAGCCCTCCACCAGCGCCCGCGCCGTCACGCCAGTGCCGTCGGCAAAGTCGCGCTGCGACTCGCGGCGGTAGTGGTCCAGGTAGTTCATGGAGCCCACGTTGCCCGGCGTGATGCCCATGTTCATGCTGGCCATCAGCGCGCTCTTGGCGAGCACGAAGGCGGACTCGAAGTAGCCGGCCTGCCACATCGCCAGCGCGGTGTGCAGGTTCTCGCCCATGACGACGTTGTTGACCGACCAGGCATAGGGCATCCAGTCGGTGCTGGGCAGGACGTGGTAGTCCGTGTCCCTGGGGACGCCGGGGCCGTGGACGGGGATGCGTTTGAAGCCGTGAAACACGTCCCGCACCATCTGCAGGGCCTCCTTCGACGTGGGCACCTCGGAATCGATGGCGGTGTAGAAGGTCCACAGCCCATAGCTCTCGTGCAGCCGCTGCAGGCCCAGGCTGTCGCGGTACTCGCCGAAGGCGCCGCGCTCGGGCATCCACAGGTGGCGGCGCATGGCCTGGGCGATGAGGTCGGCCTCGCGCTGGTAGGCGCTGCCGTCCTCGCCGATCAGCTTCGCCAAGCGGGCCGCGCTGCGGAAGGCGTAGTGGTTGTAGGCCGACGCATGCGTGACGCCACCGCCGCCGTAGAACACGTCGTCGCTGGCCCAAAAGTTGGCATAGCCCTCGTACAGCGGCAGGCCGCCGAAGTCGCGTCGGAACAGGCGCTGCTCCCAGGCCAGGTGGCGCTGGATCGCGGGCCAGGCACGCCGCGCGAGGTCCAGGTCGCCGGTCCACAGCAGGTGGCGGAACAAGGCGTCGAAGAACACCATGTTCATGTCGTAGTGCGACTTGGACAGGTCACCGTTGGAGTGCAGCGCCGCCTCGCTGCGCGCGAGGTGGCTGTCGGCATCGGGCGGCGGCAGCTGCTCAGGGATGGGCGAGGTGTTCTGCCGCGCCAGCCAGGTCTCGATGTTCTGCTTCGCGCGGTCGTGCCAGCCCAGCGCGTCCAGCGCATAGGGGCCGCGCCAGCCCAGCAGCGGCGTGCGCCAGGCGACGGCGCCGTGCATGATGGCCTTGGCGTCGTCGTCCCACAGCGCATCGCCCACGACGTTGAGCGCGCCGACGGCGGCGTTCAGCCAGGGGTCGGGCGTGACGATGCGGACCTGCTGGCGCAAAGCCTTGAAGTGGGCCTGCTCGCGGGCGAACAGCGCCGGCAGCTCGGCCGGCGAGAAGCGCGCGGCCAAGGGCGTGCCGCGCTGGTTGGCGCGCGGCGCACCGACAGCGGCATACGTCTGCGCAGCGGCGCTGGCGTCGGCGCGGGCGGCATCGGCCAGCCGTTGCAGCGCCAGCAAGATGGGTGTGCGATCAGTCAGTGGCACGCGACCGACGACGATGGCGGTGTCGGGTGTTGCCTCGGGTGGCCCGGCGAGCAGCGCCGGCAGCGAGTCCCAGTCGCCCGCCGGCGCCAGATGTTGGCGAGCCTCCATCGGCACGACGCCGGCGATGACCGCGGCCGGCGCGGACAGCACAAAGCCGTCTTCCCCCAGCGTGAAGCGGTTGCCCGC
Source organism: Roseateles sp. P5_E8 (assembly GCF_054177665.1). Taxonomy (NCBI): domain Bacteria; kingdom Pseudomonadati; phylum Pseudomonadota; class Betaproteobacteria; order Burkholderiales; family Sphaerotilaceae; genus Roseateles; species Roseateles sp. P5_E8. Next base: position 31,422 of record NZ_JBGCUM010000034.1, read on the forward strand.
CGCGAACTGCGGCTGGAACTGGAAGTAGCGGCTGATGGGCACGGGCTCGGTGCCGATATCGCCGTCGCGCCGGCCGCGCTGGCCGGTGACGCCGCCATAGGCCCACACCAGCTCGGTGCCTTCGGCCAAGCCACGGCCTTCGGCGCGGATCAGCAGCCCCTCGGTGCTGGCCGTGGCCAGGGCCACGACCGCGACGCTGCCCTCACCCAGCAGCGGGTCGCGGATGTCGTAGTGCAGCTCGCCCGGGCGGTAGCGCGTGGTGATGGAGCCCGCTTCATGCAGCCAGCGGCTACCGGCCGGCGTGCGCACAGCCAGGCGCAGATTTCCACCACGCCCGGGCAGGTAGAGAACGAACTCGGGCTTGTCACCGCCATCAACGCGAAAGCCGGTGTGGCCGCCATAGAGCGGGCGGTTGAAGAACTCGTCGCCGTTGCGGATGACGAAGTCCTCGCCCTCGGGCGTGTAGCGCAGCGGCTGGGTCGTCTGGCCTTGCAGGTTGATGCGGGTCTGCTGCGGGCCGGAGATGAGCTGGGCAGCAGCCGGCCACGGCAGGGCCAGCGCGGCCACGACCACACATTCGAAAAACCAGCTGCGCATCCCTTGCCCTCGACCGGTCTGCCGGCTCACGGCGAGTCGTCCCGGGCGCGCAGGGCCCGGGGCGACAGGCAACTCACTCGTCGTTGAACAGCGGCTCGGGCAGGTAGAGCCCCGCGGCTACGGTCATGCCGAAGAGACTACCCGACAAGGGCATGGCCATCAGTTCGGCGGTGCTCAGGCCCACGCGGGCCGTGGAGACGGCGAGCTGGTCACCCGCCGGGCCACCGAAGGCGGGGCAGGTGACGTCGCGCACCGGCAGCTTGTAGCGCGCCAGCAGCCGGCCGTCCGGCGCGTAGTGGGCCACGGCCGCGTTGCCCCATTCGGCGTTCCACAGGCAGCCCTTGGCGTCGATGGTGGAGCCGTCGGGCCAGCAGTCGTCGAGCTCTTTCTTGACGAACAGGCGCGGCTCGCTGACGCGGGCGCTGGCCGAGTCGTAGTCGCAGACCATGATGCGGCGCGTTGGCGTGTCGCAGTAGTACATGCGCTGGCCATTGGGGCTGAAGCAGATGCTGTTGGCGATGGCGACACCGTCCAGTGCCAGGCGGCGCAGGCCGTGGGCCAGCGTGTATTGGTAGAAGCCGCCGATGGGCCGGCGCGGCTCGGCTTCGTCCAGCGTGCCGAAGACGAAGGCGCCGCTGCGGTCACAGCGACCGTCGTTGGCGCGCGTGGTGGGCAGGTGGGCTTCGAGGGGCGCGATGGTCTCGGGCTCGGCGGCGACGCTGCCGGTGGCCTGCAGGTCGGGCAGCCTCAGGCGCGCGAGTCGCTTGGCCATGGCCAGGATGATGGCGCCGGAGCGGCCGTGCACGAAGCAGCCGACGCGCTCGGGCAGGCGCACCTGCAGCGTGGCACTGGCGCCGGGCGTCCAGGCGTAGATGCAGGCACCTTCGATGTCGGTCCACCACCAGCGGCCACTGGCGGCATGCCACTGGATGCCTTCGCCGAGGGTGTTGGCTTGGGCGAGGGCGAGGGCGAAGGGGTGTTCAGTGCTCATCGGGTTTGTCTTCCAAGCTGGCGCGGGCCTGCTTGCGGGCGATGGCGCCGGCGTGGCGGCGGCGCTCGTCGGGGGTGAAGGGGCGCAGCGGCGCCACCGGCACGGGCTTGTTGTCGTCGCCCACGGCCACCATCGTGAAGTAGCAGCTGTTGACGTGCCGCACCTCCTGCGTGCGGATGTTCTCGGCCACGACCTTGATGCCGACTTCCATCGACGAGGTGCCGGTCATGTTGATGCTGGCCAGGAAGGTGACCAGCTCGCCGACATGGATGGCCTGGCGAAAAATCACGCGGTCCACCGACAGCGTGACGACGTAGCGGCCGGCATAGCGGCTGGCGCAGGCGTAGGCGACCTGGTCCAGCAGCTTGAGGATGTTGCCGCCGTGGACGTTGCCGGAGAAATTGGCGGTGTCCGGTGTCATCAGCACCGTCATCGTCAGTTGGTGGGCGGGCAGGTCCATGGGGGCGGTTTTCAGCGGGTCACGAGAAGCGGTGGATTGTCGTGCTGCGGAACACCTCGCCCGGCCTCAACACGGTGCTGGGCCAGTCGCTGCTGGCTTCGTGGTGCGGTGAGTCGGGGTTGTGCTGGGTCTCCAGGCACAGGCCGTCGCCCTGACGGTAGATGCGGCCTCCTGGGACGTTGCTGGCGGCCAGGCTGCCGTCGAGGAAGTTGCCGGAATAGAACTGGACGGCCGGCTCGCTGGTCAGGATGTCCATGCGGCGGCCGGAGTGCGGGTCCTCCAGCGTGGCGGCGGGGCGCAGGCCGTCGGCGTTCAGGTCGCCGTCGAGCAGCCAGTTGTGGTCGTAGCCCTTGGCGCGCAGCAGCTGCGGGTGGGACTGGCGAATGCGCGCCACGATGGGCGTCGACTGGCGGAAGTCGAAAGGTGTGCCCGCGACGGCCGCGTGCTGCTGCGGGATCAGGTGCTGGTCCACCTCGCTGTAGCGCGACGCGGGGATCGTCAGGCGGTGGCGCAGCACCGAGCCCTGGCCGGCGAGGTTGAAGTAGTCGTGGTGGGTCAGGTTGACGACAGTGGCCCGGTCGGTCGTGGCCGTGTAGTCGACGCGCCAGCTGTTGTCGGTGGCGCTGACGGAATAGCGCACATAGACCCTCAGCTCGCCGGGGAAGCCTTGCTCGCCGTGCGGGCTCGTGTAGCTGAACAGCAGCGCCTGGGCCTCGCCGGCGCGAGGCTCGGCAGGCACCGCGCTCCACAAGCGATGGCCGAAACCTTCGGTGCCGCCGTGCAGGCAGTTGGGGCCGTCGTTGCGGCCCAACGCGTGGGTCTCGCCGTCCAGCTCGAAGCTGGCGCCGGCAATGCGGTTGCCATAGCGGCCGACGATGATGCCGAAGGACGGGTTGCGGTGGACGTAGTCGTCCAGGTTGTCGAAGCCCAGCACGACGTTGCCGGTCTCGCCTTGAGCGTCCGGCACCCACAGGCCGGTGACGATGCCGCCCAGCGTGATGGCGGTCAGCTTGAGGCCCAGGCCGTTGCTCAGCGTGTATTCATGGACGACGCGGCCATCGGGCAGGCGTCCGTACTCAACGCACTCGACGCTCATGCCCAGCCACCATCAACGACGAAGTCCTGTGCCGTGCACATCGCGCTGTCGTCAGCAGCCAGGAACAGCGCCATCGCCGCAATGTGCTGCGGCATCAGCGGCTCGTTGATGCACTGGCCCTTGGCGATCTCGACCTTGGTCTCTTCGGTGACCCAGAGCTTCAGCTGCTTCTCGGTCATGACCCAGCCCGGCACCAGCGTGTTGACGCGGATCTTGTGCGGACCAAAGTCGCGCGCCAGGCAGCGCGTCAAGCCTTGCGCCGCGGCCTTGCTGGCCGTGTACGCCGGCATGCCGCCCTGCTTGAGCATCCAGCTGATGGAGCCGAAGTTGATGATGCTGCCGCCACCGGCCGCCTTCATGTCGGGCAGCACGGCCTGCGCGGTGAAGAACTGGTGCTTGAGGTTGACGGCGACGCTGGCGTCCCAGAACTCGGACGTGGTGTCCTCAACGGCGTGGCGCTTGTCGTTGGCGGCGTTGTTGAGCAGCACCGTGAAGGGGCCGCTGCGCTCGCGCAGCGTGGCGATGGCCCCGCGCAGGGACTCGACGTTGCTGAGGTCAGCGGCGGCGAATTGCGGCGCGTGGCGCGAGCCGGCCAGGCGGGCGGCAAGCGCGTTGCCTTCATCCGCAGCCAGGTCGATGAAAGCCACTTTGGCGCCCTGTTCGGCGAACGTCTCCACCAAGTAAGCACCGATGCCGGTGGCCCCGCCGGTGATCAGGACGCCCCGGTCCTGGAGGCTGGGATAACGCGCGTAGGAACTCAAGGGCTGTCTCCGGTCTGATGCTGGCCGGCTTCTCTGGCCGGGCGATGACCAGATTATTAGTCATACTTTTTTGTTTGCAAAGTCGTCGAATTCCGGGTTAACCCCGATGATCAAGGACAAATAGTCATACTTTAATGAGAGCCATGCCAGCGACAACAGCCGGCCCTGGGCCGCGCGTCGGCACTTGATCCAACTTCCCCCAGAGACAAGGGACCGCATCATGAGCGCCTCCACCACCCGCCCCTACCGCGGCGTCTTCCCGGTCGTTCCGACCATCTTCCACGCCGACGGCACGCTGGACGTTCCCGGCCAGCTGCGCTGCGTCGATTTCATGATCGATGCGGGCTCCACCGGCCTGTGCATCCTGGCCAACTTCTCCGAGCAGTTCGTGCTGTCGGACGCCGAGCGCGAGACGCTGACGCGCGCCATCCTGAAACACGTGGCCGGCCGCGTGCCGGTCATCGTCACGACGACGCATTACTCGACGCAGATCTGCATCGAGCGCAGCCAGCTGGCGCAACAGCTCGGCGCGGCGATGGTCATGGTCATGCCGCCGTACCACGGCGCCACCTTCCGCGTGTCGGAAGGCCAGATCGAGGGCTTCTACCAGCGCCTGTCCGATGCGATCGCGATTCCGATCATGATCCAGGACGCCCCCGTGGCCGGCACGCCGCTGTCGGTGCCCTTCCTGGCGCGCATGGCCGCCAACATCACCAACGTGAAGTACTTCAAGCTGGAGATGCCGCAGGCCGCCAGCAAGATGCGCGAGCTGATCCGCGTCGGCGGCGCCGCCATCGAAGGCCCGTGGGACGGCGAGGAAGCCATCACGCTGCTGGCCGACCTGGACGCAGGCGCCACCGGCGCGATGACGGGCGGCGGCTTCCCCGACGGCATCCGGCTCATCTTCGATGCCTTCCACCGTGGCGACCGCGAGGAAGCCGTGGTCCAGTACGGCCGCTGGCTGCCGCTGATCAACTACGAGAACCGCCAGGGCGGCATCCTGACCGCCAAGGCGTTGATGAAGGCCGGCGGGGTCATCAACAGCGATGCGCCGCGCCACCCCTTCCCCGAGATGAGCCCCGAGACGCGCGCGGGCTTGCTGGACGCCGCGAAACGACTCGATCCCCTGGTTCTTCGCTGGGGCAAGTAATGCGCGCCTTGATGGCGCTGGTGGCCGCACTGGCCCTGTGCCTGGCCGCGCGCGTGGACGCCGTGGAGCCGCAGGCCGAGCCCGGCGCGCACGACCCCACGCTGCTGATCACGGCCGACCGCTGGTTCGTCTTCACGACCGGCCGAGGCCTGCAACGGCTGGAATCGGCCGATGAAGGCAAGACCTGGCGCCGCCTGGCACCGGTGTTCAGCCAGGCACCCGCCTGGTGGGCCGAGGCCGTGCCCGAGCACAAGGGCGTCGACGTCTGGGCGCCCAAGGTCTTCCAGCATCAGGGCCGCACCTGGCTGCTGTATTCCATCTCCACCTTCGGCAAGAACCGCTCGGCCATCGGCCTGGCCAGCAGCGACAAGCCGGACGGCGGTGAGTGGCGTGACGACGGCCTCGTCGTGGCCAGCACGGCGACCGACAACTTCAACGCCATCGACCCCGACCTCTTTGTCGAGCGCGACGGCAAGTTGTGGCTCAGCTATGGCTCTTTCTGGGGCGGCCTGCGGCTGACCGAGCTGGACGCCAATACGCTGCGCCCCACGGGCGAATCGACCTTCATCGCCCGCCGCAAGGGCGGCATCGAGGCTCCCACCATCGTGCGACATGGCCACTGGGTCTACCTGTTCGCGTCCTACGACATGTGCTGCAAGGGCGCGCAAAGTACCTACAACGTCCGCGTGGGCCGCGCCCGCAATGTCGAAGGCCCCTACCTCGACCGTGAAGGCAAGGACCTGATGAACGAGGGCGCCACGCCGCTGCTGAGCGGCGGCGCTCGCTGGAAGGGCCCGGGCCACCAGGACGTCGTCGGCGACTGGTTCGTCCACCACGCTTACGACACCGAGCGCGGCGGCAAGCCGCACCTGCGCATCAAGCGCCTGAGCTGGACGCCCGACGGCTGGCCCGTGCTCGCACAAGAAGATTGAACCGGAGACACCCACCGTGGCTGGCTTGAAGTTGGAGAACGTCTGCAAGCGCTACGGCGCGGTGCAGGTCATCGAGAACCTGTCGCTGGACGTGGCCGAAGGCGAGTTCGTCGTCTTCCTGGGCCCGTCGGGCTGCGGCAAGACCAGCCTGCTGCGCATGGTGGCGGGACTGGAGGAGGTCAGCGGCGGCCGCATCCTCATCGGCGACCGCGACGTCACCGTCGCCCCGCCGGGGCAGCGCAACCTGGCCATGGTGTTCCAGCACTACGCGCTCTACCCGCACATGAGCGTTAGGGAGAACCTGGCGTTCGGGTTGAAGAACATCGGCCTGCCCGCCGACGAGATCGCCAGGCGCATCACCGAGTCGGCCCGCATGCTGGAGCTGGACACGCTGCTGGACCGCAAGCCGGGGCAGCTGTCGGGCGGCCAGCGCCAGCGCGTCGCCATTGGCCGTGCGGTGGTGAAGGAGCCTGGGATCTTTTTGTTCGATGAGCCGTTGTCGAACCTGGATGCGGCTCTGCGCGGGCGCACGCGGCTGGAGCTGGCGCAGCTGCACCAGCGCCTGGGCGCGACCATGGTGTTCGTCACGCACGACCAGATCGAGGCGATGACGCTGGCGACACGCATCGTGGTGATGAAGGGCGGCGCGATTGAACAGGTGGCGACGCCGGCGGAGCTGTATAGGCGCCCGGCGACGAAGTTCGTGGCGAGCTTCATTGGCACGCCGGGGATGGGGTTTGTGCCGGTCGAGCGGGCGGCGGATGACCGTGGGCGCGCCGTTGTCACGGTGCCGGGTGGCGCTGCGGTGACGACACGGGTTTCGGTGGATGGTTTGGCGTCGCAGGGCCTGGTGCTGGGCGTGCGGCCGGAGAACCTGCGAGTCGCGGAGCAAGGGCCTTTGCGCGGCCGCGTCGAGCTGGTGGAGTTCCTCGGCGAGCGGACGTTGGCTCACTTGAAGCTTGAGGGCGGCACGCCGTTGATCGTGACGGTGCCGGCGGGGGTGTCGCCGAAGCTCGGCTCTTACGTTGCTGTCAGTGTGGATGTGGCTGAGGCGCATCTGTTCGATGAGGCGGGTCGTGCGCATCACGCTCAGGAGGCTTTGTCGTGAGTGGCGGCTTGGTGGCCAGGCCCAGCCGGGATTTCGTCCCGGCGGCCGACTCACTTTTTGCGCCGCCAAAAAGTAAGCAAAAAGCTCTCCCCTGCGAAACCGCCCACCCCAAAGGCGGGTGGGTCCCCTGCGATGCTCGAAGCCCGGGGCCGCACCCAACTCACTTCGCTACGCTCCGTTCAGACAAAGGGGTGCGAAGTCAGAGCTTGAGGCTCGCTGCGCTCGCGCCCCGGGCTTCTGCGCTTCTCGGCGGTTTAGAAGGGGAGGTTCCCGAACACCCCCAACAGCCAACAGACAAGCCCGAAAGCCGGGTGGTGGATGTATTTCTGCATGCCCCCTTTAGCCCCGCCGAGCAGCGGAAGGCCTTGAGGGCGTGCGCGCAGCGCACTTCAAGAACTGACTCCGCGTGGTTGTCTGACCGCAGCGTAGCGAAGGGAGTTCCGCGCGGGCCCTCAAGGACTGAGCAGCGCAGGGAACCCCGAAGCGCAGCGCAGGGGCGGGGCGGTCGGGGGGAGCTCTTTGCTTACTTTCTGGCGGCCCAGAAAGTGAGTCGCCCGCCGGGGCGAATTCCCGGCACCACCCTAGCCACAAAGCCACCGGTGGAGCAGCCCCAATGAGCGCCCCGACTGTTGGCCTCCGCGCCTCGCGCCCCGCCTACGCCCTCTTCGTCCTCCCCTTCGTCACCCTCTACGCCCTGCTGCTGCTCTGGCCCCTGGCCAAAGGCGTGTGGACCAGCTTCCACGACCACGACCTGCTGTCCAACGACAGCTTCTGGGTGGGCCTGGGCAACTACCAGGAGCTGTGGGGCGACGAGGTCTTCCACCAGGTCGTGTGGAACACCATCCGCTTCGTGCTCATCAGCACGCCGATCTTCGTGATCCTGTCGCTGATGCTGGCCCTGGCACTGAACCGCCAAGGCAAGCTCGCCACCTTGCTGCGCGCCACCTTCTTCTGCGCGTCGGTGTTCTCCGTCACGCTGATCACGCTCGTGTGGAAGCTGGCGCTGATGCCCGAGCGCGGCCTCATCGCCCAGTTTTTCACGGCCCTGGGCCTGCCCGAGCTGCCGCTGCTGACGAGTGACAACCTCGCGCTGCTGACGGTCGCTCTGGTGACCGTCTGGTGGATCATCGGCCTGCCGATGATCATGTTCCTGTCGGCCCTGCAGCAGATCCCGAGCGACATCTACGAAGCGGCTGCACTGGACAACACGCCCAGATGGCGCGTGCTGACGCACATCACGCTGCCCAGCCTCAAGCGCGCCATCATCCTCGTCGCGCTGATCGAGGTGATCCGCCAGTTCCAGGTCTTCCCGCAGATCATGCTGATGACCAACGGCGGGCCCAACAACACGACGCGCTCGGTCGTGCAGTTCATCTACGAACAGGCCTTCATGCAGCTCTCGCTGGGCTACGCCACGGCGGCGTCGCAGGTGCTGCTGGCCATCATGCTCATCGGCGTTTCAACGCAGCTCTGGCTGGAACGTGACCGCAAGGGAGACGCACGATGAACCCGCTGCTCAGAAGAAGTTGGTTCGACCGCTCCGTGATGGTCGCGCTGACGTTGCTGGCCCTGGTCTGGATGGCGCCGCTGCTGTGGGTGCTGGCGCTGTCTTTCAAGCCCAACGAGTTCCTACTCACGCGCACCGACGTCTTCCTGGCGCCGCCCTACACGCTGGCCAACTACCTGGACATCCTGCAGACCTCGCAGGTGTTCCGCTGGCTGGGCAACAGCGCCCTCGTGGCACTGCTGCAGACCGTCGGCGTGCTGGTGCTGTCATCGCTGGCCGGCTATGGCTTTGCGCGCTGCGAGTTCCCGGGCCGCAAGTGGCTGTTTGCGCTGGTCATGTTCGGCCTGGCCGTGCCGGCGCAGTCGGTCTTCATCCCGCTGCACCGGCTGTTCTCGGAGTGGAACCTACAAAACACCATTGCCGGCCTGACGTTGCCCGGCCTGGCCGCGCCCTTCGGCGTCTACCTGATGACGCAGTACTTCAAGGCCATCCCGGCCGAGCTGGAAGAGGCCGCGCTGCTGGACAACGCCTCGCGCTTCAAGACCTTCCTGACCATCATCCTGCCGCTGACGCTGCCGGCGCAGGCCACCCTCGGCATCTTCACCTTCCTGGGCTGCTGGAACGACTACCTCTGGCCGCTGGTCATCGCGACGCAGCCGGACATGTACACGCTGACGCGCGGCCTGGCGTCCACGCAGACCAACTTCGCTCAGTCGGAGGGCCTGGGCTTCCTGATGGCCCAAGCCGTCTTCGCGGGCATGCCGGCGCTGATGCTGTATCTCTTCTTTCAGCGCCACCTTGTCACCGCCGTGGCCGGGACGGGCAAGTCATGAAGCGTTTGCTCATCTGTCTCTCTGCCGCGCTGCTTGCAGCATGTGGCGCACGCACGCCCGAAGCCGGCAAGACCGAGATCACGCTGATGCGCTTCTTCGGCAGCTGCGAGGCGCAGTACGGCCAGGTCGTGAAGACGTCCGAGGGCGTCGGCGAGTGCGGCATCGTCACGGCGCTGGTCAACGAGTTCAACGCGACCAACACCGACGGCATCGTCGTCAAGACGCAGATCGGCGAGTGGGGCCCGTACTACGACCAGCTCACCGCGCGCCTCGTCTCCAAGGACATCCCGGCCATCGCCGTGATGCACGAGTCGGCCCTGGGCGACTACGTGCGCCGCAAGCTGGTGCTGCCGCTGGACGAGGACTTCAAGCGCGTCGGCGTGCCGGTGGACGACTTCACCGAGCATGCGCGCCGCGGCACCTCGTTCAACGGTCAGACCTATGCGCTGCCCTTCGACACCTGGGCCTGGTTGTGGCACATCAACACGAGCTTGATGAAGAAGGCCGGGCTCGACGCGCTGCCACGCTCCCCCGAGGAATTGCTGGCGCAGGCGCGCCAGTTCAAGCAGAAGACCGGCAAGCCCTACTTCGCCTGGGCCGTGGCCAACGAGACGGCGGCGAATGACCGCACCTTCCTGACGTTGGTCGCGCAGCAGAACGCCCAGCTGTTCTCCGCCGATGGCAAGACCATCAACATGCACCAGCCCGCCGTCGTCAACGCGCTGACGCTGATGCAGACGCTCTACCGCGAAGGCCATGTGCGGCCCAACCTCGACTACGCCGCCGCCAACCAGGCCTTCCTGAACGGCGAGGCGGGCGTCGTCGTCGTCGGCACCTGGACCATCGACCAGTTCCTGCGCGAGTCTCAAAAGCCCGAATCCAAGCTCAAGGGCGCCTACACGGTGAAGCCCTTCCCGCAGCTCTACGACAAGCCCGCCGTGTTCGCCGACGGTCATTCGTGGGCGCTGTTCAAGAACGGCACCCAAGACGCCAAGGCGCACGAGGCCAGCATCAAATTCCTGAAGTTCGTCTGGGACCACAGCGCCGAGTGGTCGCGCACCGGCCACCTGCCCGTCAGCAAGACCGTGGCGCAAAGCGAGGCCTTCCGTGCGTTGCCGCTGCGCGAGGCGCTGACCGAGATCACGCAGACCGGCGTCGGCATGCCCGGCAACGTGCCCACGCAGCGCGGCATCGAGCTGCTGATCGGCGAGGACGTGGCCAACGTGATGATCTCCGGCAAGCCGGTGGACGAGGTGCAGGCCAGCGTCGAGAAACGCGTCAACAAGGCATTGAAGAAGGCAAGACGATGACCTTCGAAGCCTCCCTGATCGTCGACCGCGACTTCGACCTCGCGCCGCTGGACCGCCGGCTGTTCGGCGTCTTCGTCGAGCACCTGGGCCGCTGCGTCTACAACGGCATCCACGAGCCAGGCCACCCCACTGCCGACGAGCACGGCTTTCGCGGTGACGTGGCCGAGCTGACGAGGGAGCTGGGCGCCACCATCGTCCGCTACCCCGGCGGCAACTTCATGTCGGGCTACAACTGGGAAGACGGCGTCGGCCCCAAGGACCAGCGCCCGCGCCGGCTGGACCTGGCCTGGTTCTCGACCGAGACCAACCAGGTCGGCACGCACGAGTTCATGGCCTGGTGCCGCAAGGTCGGCATCGAACCGATGTTCGGCGTCAACCTTGGCACGCGCGGGCCGGACGAGGCGCGGCACTACCTTGAGTACTGCAACCACCCGAGCGGCACAGCGCTGTCGGACCTGCGCCGCTCGCATGGCGCCGAAGAGCCGCTGGGCATCAAGTTCTGGTGTCTGGGCAACGAGATGGACGGCCCCTGGCAGATCTGCCAAAAGACGCCCGACGAGTACGGCCGCATCGCCAAGGAGACCGCCAAGCTGATGCGCTGGGTGGACCCGACCATCGAGCTGGCCGCCTGCGGCTCATCGGCCTATGACATGCCGACCTACGGCGTCTGGGAAGACCGCGTGCTGGAGCACTGCTTCGAGCAGGTGGACTACCTGTCGCTGCACAGCTACTTCGTCAAGCCGCCCGCGGACACCAGCACCGAGAGCTTCTTCGCGCAGATCGAGACGAATGCGCGCTACATCGAAGACACGGTGGCGATTGCGGATTCGGTCGCCACGCGCAAGCGGTCGACGAAGCGGCTGAAGTTGTCCTTCGACGAGTGGAACGTCTGGTACCGCGCCCGCCACGGCGAGCATCTGAAGCAAGCGGGCTGGCCCGAGGCGCCGCGGCTGCTGGAAGAGGTCTACACGGCCGAGGACGCACTGCTCATCGGCGGCATGCTGACGATGTTCATGAACCACGCGGACCGGCTCAAGGTCGCCTGCATGGCACAGCTGTGCAACGTCATCGCGCCCATCATGACCGAGCCGGGTGGCGCGGCCTGGCGGCAGACCATCTTCCACCCCTTCGCGCAGGCCGCGCGCTGGGCGCATGGCGACGTGCTGCGCTCGGTCGTCAAGTCGCCCGGCTTCGCCAACGCGAGGCATGGCGAGCTGCCCTATCTGTGCGCCAGCGTCGTCGACGACCCGGCCACCGGCCGCACGGCCGTCTTCCTGCTCAACCGCCACCTGAGCGAAGAGATGGGCCTGTCCATCACGCTGCGCGGCCTGGGGCACGAGCGCCGGCTCGTGCAGGCCGAGCAACTGCACAGCGCCGACCTGAACGCCAGCAACACCGTCGACGCGCCCGACCGCGTCGCGCCCCAGCCCTTGGCGGGCATCGCCATCCTCGACGAGCAGTTGAGCGTGACGCTCAAGCCCGCCTCCTGGAACGTCATCGTCACCCAAGCCATCCGCGCCGCATGACCTGGAACAACCCTCTCATTCCCCAGCGCGCCGACCCGCAGATCACGCTCGTCGACGGCCGCTACTGGTTCACCGCCTCGGTGCCCAGCTACGACGCCATCGAGATCCGCGCGGCGGACAGCATCACTGGCCTTGCGAGCGCGCCGACGAAGGTGATCTGGCGCAAGCACGACAGCGGCCCCATGAGCTTCCACGTCTGGGCGCCCGAGCTGCACCGCATCGACGGTCGCTGGTTCGTCTACTTCGCAGCCTCGGAGCGCGACGACATCTGGAAGCTGCGCATGTACGTCCTCGAATGCTTGGGGCAAGACCCGCTCACCGACGCCTGGGTCGAGCGCGGCCAGATTGCCACACCCGAAGAGGGCTTCTCGCTGGACGCGACGCCCTTCGAGCACGGCGGCAAGCGCTACCTCTGCTGGGCGCAGAAGAGCCCACCGACGGAGAGCAACCTCTACCTCGCCGAACTGTCCAACCCGTGGACGCTGAAGACCGCGCCGGTCGTCATCTCGCGCCCCGAGCTGGCCTGGGAGCGCATCGGCTTCTGCGTCAACGAGGGCCCGGCGCTGCTCAAACGCCATGGCCGCGTCTTCATCGCCTACTCGGCCGCCGCGACCGATGCGAACTACTGCATGGGCCTGCTGTGGGCGGACGAGAACGCCGACCTGCTGGACGCTGAGAGCTGGCACAAGTCGCCCACGCCGGTGTTCACGACGGATGAATCGGTCAGCCAGTTCGGCCCCGGCCACAACAGCTTCACGACCACGCCCGATGGCCAGACCGACCTGCTGGTCTATCACGCCCGCAACTACCGTGACATCGTTGGCGACCCGCTGAACGACCCCAACCGCCACACCCGCGTGCAGGCCTTTGGCTGGCGCGCGAATGGCTTCCCCGACTTCGGCACGCCTGTTGCCGATGGCCCCTACTCAATCTGAGACAACACATGCGCCTCATCGCTTCGTTCCTGCTCGCCCTGCCCGCTCTCGCCCAGGCGCTGAACAGCCCCGACGGCCAGCTCCAGGTCGACGTGTCTGTCAACGCCCAGCAGCAGCTGGTCTACACCGTGCAACGCGCCGGCCAGCCCGTGCTGCTGGCATCGCGCCTGGGCCTGGTGCTGGAGCAAGGCGACTTCGCCAACGGGCTCAAGCTCGTCGCGACCTCGCCCGTGAAGGCTCACCGCGAGCAGTACACGCTGGCAGCCGGCAAGAAGAGCAGCGTCGACTACCGCGCCAACGAGCAGCGCTTCACCGTCGCCAACGCCGCCGGCCAGAAGCTCGTGCTGACGCTGCGCGCCTCCAATGACGGCCTGGCGCTGCGCTACACGGTGGACGGCGCGGGTCGCAAGCAATTCAAGGACGAGCTGACCAGCTTTGCCTTCGCGCCGGAAGCTCGCGCCTGGCTGCAACCCATGTCTGTGGCCAAGACGGGCTATGCGCGCACCAACCCGTCCTACGAAGAGCATTACCAGGCCGACATCGCCGTCGGCACGAAGGCGCCGTCACATGCGGGCTGGGTCTTCCCGGCGCTGTTCCGCGCGGGCGCCAACTGGGTTGCGCTGACCGAAGCCGGCATGGACGGCCGCTTCCACGCGTCGCGCCTGGCAGGCGAATCCACAGGCGGCACCTACCGCATCGGCCTGCCCGAGCCCAGCGAGGTCTTCACCGGCGGCCATCTGCTGGCTGACGTGAACGGGCCGCTGACAACGCCCTGGCGCGTGCTGGCCATCGGCCCCTTGAAGACGGTCATGGAATCGACCCTCGGCACGGACCTCGCCGCGCCCGCCGTCGCCTTCGACAAGAAGAGGCTCCAGCCCGGCCACGCCTCCTGGAGCTGGGCCATCCTGAAGGACGACGCCACCGTCTTCGACGTGCAGAAACGTTTCGTCGACTACGCCGCCGACATGGGCTGGAACTACACGCTGGTGGATGCCTACTGGGACCGCAAGATCGGCGACGCCAAGATGAAGGAACTGGCCGACTACGCGAAGACCAAGAACGTCGGGTTGCTCGCCTGGTACAACTCCTCGGGCGCCTGGAACGACACCGATATGAGCCCGAAGAGCGCGCTGCTGACCCCGGCAGACCGCGCCAAGGAGTTCGCCCGCATGAAGGCCATCGGCGTGAAGGGCCTGAAGGTGGACTTCTTCGGTGGCGACGGCGCCTCCATGCAGGCCTACTACGTGGCCCTGTTGAAGGAAACCGCTGCGGCCGGCCTGCTGCTGAACTTCCACGGCGCGACGCTGCCGCGCGGCTGGAGCCGCACCTACCCCAACCTGCTGACGGTGGAGGCCGTGAAGGGCTTCGAGTTCGCCACCTTCACGCAGGGCGACCAGGACAAGGTCGTCGGCCACGCGGCCATGCTGCCGTTCACGCGCAACCTGTTCGACCCCATGGACTTCACGCCCGTGGTGTTCCATGAGATTCCCAAGATCAAGCGCGCCACGCGCAACGGCTTCGAGCTGGCCGAGAGCGTCCTCTTCCTGTCGGGCATCCAGCATTTCGCCGAGACGCCCGAGGGCATGGCCACGGTGCCGGCCTATGTGAAGGGCTTGCTGCGCGAGTTGCCGCGCCACTGGGATGAGGTGCGCTTCCTGGACGGTGAGCCGGGCAAGTTCGCTGTCATCGCCCGCCGCGCCGGCAAGCAGTGGTTCGTTGCCGGCATCAACGCCGACGACCAGCCGCGCGAGATCACGCTCGACCTAGCCTGGCTGGGCGACCGCGAAGGCCAGCTCATCACCGACGGCGCAGGTGAGCGCGAGTTCGCCGAGAGCAAGCTCGCGGCCCCCGCGGCCAAGCTGACGCTGGCGCCCAAGGGCGGCTTCGTCGCCCGCTTTCGATAATGAAGGCTTCAGCGACTAGCCTGGCTCCCATGCGAACCCGAGCGGACCACTCCACCTACAGCGCCCAGACCGAGGGCAAGGGCAAGAGCCAGCACGGCCGCATCGTCAGCGAGCTGGGCCTGTCCATCGTCGGCGGCGAGCTGAAGCCCGGCGACAAGCTGCCGCCCGAGGCCCAGCTGCTGGAGCGCTACGAGATCAGCCGCCCCGTGCTGCGCGAGGCGGTGCGCGTGCTGGTCGCCAAGGGCCTGGTGGTGTCGCGTCAGCGCGCCGGCGCCATCGTGCGGCCACGCAACGAGTGGCATCTGCTGGACCCGGACGTGCTGTACTGGCTCATCCAGGCCCAGCCCCAGCGCGACTTCGTGCAGACGCTGCTGGAAGTGCGCCAGATTTTCGAGCCCGCCGCCGCCGCACTGGCCGCCCGCGCCGCGACAGACGAGCAGCTCACGTCGATTGCCAAGGCCTACGAGGGCATGGCCGCCGCCAAGACGACCGAGGAGCTGCTGGAGCCCGACCTGGCCTTCCACCGCCGCATCGCCGAGGCCACGGGCAACGACCTGCTGGCCTACATCGGCAACATGCTGTCGCTGGCGCTGCGCGAGTCCATCACGTTGTCCAGCCAGTTGCCCAACACGCATGAGCTTTCGCTGCCGCGCCACAAGGCCATCCTGACCGCGCTGCAGGCCCGCGACCCCCTCGGCGCCCGCCAGGCCACGCTGGTGCAGCTGGACGAAACCGGCGACGACATCAACAGCGTGCTTGCCAACGATGGGCGGGTCAATCTTGCTTAAGAAAGTCACCCCCATGGCCCGCGACGATGACGATGACGCCAGCGGTCTGACCGACGCCAGCCCCAACCCGAACTGGTTCCTGCGCGCGCGGCTCAAGACGCGCCAGCTGCTGCTGCTGATCGCGCTGGACGACGAGCGCAACATCCACCGCGCCGCCGAAGTCCTCTGCATGACGCAACCGGCTGCCTCCAAGCAGCTCAAGGACCTGGAGGACATGCTGGATGTGAAGCTCTTCGAGCGCCACCCGCGCGGCATGGAGCCCACGCTCTACGGCGAGACCATGATCCGCCACGCGCGGATGGCGCTGACGTCGCTCTCGGCGGCGCACGATGACATCGTCGCGTTGAAGCACGGCCTGTCGGGTCAGGTGGAGGTGGGCGTCATCATGACCCCCGCCATGGGCCTGCTGCCGCGCGCCATCTCGCGCATCAAGCTGCAGGCGCCCCGCTTGCGCATCGGCGTGCAGATGGACAGCAGCAAGGCGCTGCTGGACATGCTGCGCCGGGGCAAGCTGGACTTCATGATCGGCCGCATCGTCGAGGAGGAAGGCGCCGCCGGCATGCACTACGAGGAGCTGACCGTCGAGCCCGCCTGTGCCGTCGCCCGCGTGGGCCACCCGCTGTTGAAGGCCGACAACCTCAAGCTCGCCGACCTCGCCAACCAGCCCTGGATATTGCCGCCGCAGGGCAGCGTGTTGCGCCACCGCTGGGAACTGATGTTCCGCCGCGCTGAGCTGGAGCCGCCGGCGAACAACGTCGACACGACGGCCTTGTTGTTGATCACGGCCTTGTTGCAGCAGACGGATTCACTGCATGTGATGCCCGTCGAAGTGGCGCGCTATTACGCGTCGCTGAACGTGCTGGCGATCTTGCCGATTGAGCTGCCCTGCCACATGGATGCGTTCGGCATCATCACGCGTGAAGGGCATCTGATGTCGCCGGGGGCGAGGCAGTTGCTGCATGAGGTGAGGCTGGCGGCGCGGGACTTGTATTAGGGCCTGCGGTGGCGCCCCCTGGCTCGGGGGGAGCCGGCTGCGCTGTAAACGCGGCGATTGAGACGGTGCGGAGACGCTGCCTGGGCAACATGGGCCGCATTGCCGCCGTCAGGTCGTGGACCGTCCGGCAACTCACCGCGCCCCTCTGGTCTGGCTGGGCGCGAAACCTCTTAGCCCCAAGGAGACGACGTTGACCGCACAGATCTCAAACATGCGCCCGATGCCGCCCCGCGCCAGGCGAGCCGATTCGCTCAAGTGGGCCACCATCAGTGGGGCGCTGCTGGTGCTCTGCAACCCCAGCCTCGCCGCAACCACGGCCGCCTCGGTGACCATTCGGCAGGTCGGCGATTCGCAGACGCCCAACACCCTGAATTTCGCCGGCGTGGGCAACGACCGGTTGCGTGCGGCCATTGGCGAATACACCAAGGCGCCAGTCACCACCTCGGGTAGCGCCACGGCAGGCAACGGCAAGATATCCACCTTCGCCAGCGCCTTCAACAGCCGACCCGGTACCTCGGGCGCAGAACCGACCAGCGCCGAGACCACCGCTACCGCCTCTTTGACTGACAGCTTCACGGTCAGCGCGACCGGCGACGCTCCCATAGAAATGGTGTTCGCGCTGCATGCCGCCGGCAACGTGACGGCGTTCAACAGCGCTACGAACGCCAACCTTGGCTTTGGCGGCGCCGGCGCAACGGCCAGTTGGCAGATCAGCCTGTCGGGGCCAGATGTCTCGCTTTCAGCCTCGGGCAGCGTGGCTGAACAGAAGACCCTCGTCAGTCGCAACCCTTTCCTGATCAGCATCGTCCGTACCGAAACCGGCCTCGGCTTCAGCGAGTTCTCGATGCTGGTGGGGGTGACCCCGGGCCCGGCCGGGACGACCTTCAACTTGTCGATGCTTGCCGAGGCGAGCGCGGGCGTCCAGCGGGGCAATGATGGCAGTCAGAGCGCCCTTGCCGACTTCGGCAACACGCTTGAGTGGATGGGCTTGGCGCGCGTGACCCTGCAAGACGGCAGCCCCTACCTCGGGACTTTGTCCATCACCAGTGATTCGGGCTTTGACTACGGGCGGGCGGTGTCGGCCGTGCCGGAGCCCGAGAGCTATGCGTTGATGCTGGGCGGCCTGGCCCTCGTCTGCTGGATCAAGCGGCGGCGGGGTTGAACGCGACTGAGCGCGGGTTCGGGGTGGGCCGCTCTCGCGGATGCTTTTGCGTAGACCGTGCCTGCTCGGCGCATTGCCGGGAGTCCCGTCCGGCGGCTGGGTAACTTTGGCGAAACCTTCGGTTTTCTTCTGCGGCGCCAGAAGCGGGCGGCGTGGCTTCAGTCTTCGTCGGGTTCGGCGAACTTGGCCTGAAACGCCTCGGCGAACTCGGCCGACGCGCTGAACGTCAGCGTCACCGTCACCCAGTCGCCCGCCTCGTGCTGCACCAGCAGCTCGTGGTCCCAGGCGCAGCCATCCTCCACCGGGCCCTGCCGGCCGCCGAACTCGGCCTGCGCCCAGGCCAGCACCTGCTCCACCTCGACCATCACGGCGGCATGTTCGGTCTCGCGGGTGGAGGCCATGGCCTCCAGCGTGAGGATGTCGTCGGAGCTATCGCTGAGGTCGAAGCTGAGGTGGCGCATGCGGCGTGGGCTGTTCCTGGCCCGATTGTGTCAGCCGGTAAGTCACGACCTTGTGCCCACACCCCCCGCCGTTAGCATCCGCGCTGGTGGCATCGCGGGCTCGGGCTCTCGCGCAGGCGAGCGTCCACAGGTCAGGGTCCTCAAAGCCATGCACATGCACCATCACCGTCTCGCGCTGCCGTTGTTGATCCTGTCACTGCTGGCGGTGGCGCCAGCCGGGGCCGCGACACCGCAGCCCGCCTCGTCCGGGGCCGTCGAGGCACGGTTGAACGTCCAGCAGTTCCACGTCACGGGCAATACGCTGCTGCCAGAAGCCACGCTGCTGCAGGCCCTCGAGCCCTTCAAGGGCGAGCACAGTCTGGCCGAACTGCAGCAGGCCGCCGCCGCCGTGCAGGCGCTGTACCGTCAGGCCGGCTACGGCGGGGTGGTTGCCTATCTGCCGGTGCAGAGCCCGGCGCCCGGCACGCTGACCATTGCGGTGCTGGAGGGTCGGTTCAGCAAGATCACCTTCAGCGGCAACGCCCGCACCGGCGAGGCCGCGCTGCGGCGCAGCCTGCCGCTCTTGCGCGAAGGCCTGACGCCGCAGCCGCAGCGCCTGGACGCGCAGATCCAGCTCGCCAACGAGAACCCCGCACGCCAGGTGGCGGTGTCGCTCGAGCCGGGCGCGCAGCCCGGCGAGGTGGACGCGCAGGTGCTGGTGAAGGAGCAGCCGCCCGCGCGCTGGACGCTCGGCCTGGACAACACCGGCAACGCCAGCACCGGCCGCATGCGCACCTCCGTCGGCTATCAGAGCGCCGAGCTCTGGGGGCTGGACCATGTGCTGTCGCTGCAATACCAGACCTCGCCCGAGAAGCTCGATTCGGTGTCGGTGCTGAGCGCGGGCTACCGCATGCCGCTGTACGGCGCCGGCCTGATGCTCGACGTCTTCGCCGCGCATTCCGACGTCGACGGCGGCCGCACGGCCACGGTGGCGGGGCCGTTGCAGTTCGACGGCAGGGGCGACGTGCTGGGCATGCGCCTGGGCGGGCGGCTCGCGCGCAACGGCGAGCGGGTGCAGCGGCTCGCCGCAGGGCTGGACCGGCGCGCCTATCGCAACAACTGCAGCATCGAGGGCCTGCCGGCGGGTGCCTGCGGCAGCGCCGGCGAGAGCGTGACCGTGCATCCGCTGTCGATCGACTACCAGCTGCAGTGGACGGGCAGCGACCCGGCGAGCCTGGCGCTGACCCTGTCGCAGAACCTCGAAGGCGGCACCCATGGCCGCGCCGCGGATTTCCAGGCGGTGCGCCCGGGCGCCAATCCCGGTTTCATGGTGCTCAAGCTGCAGGCGGCCCGCGCCAGTGCCCTGCCGGACGGCTGGCAGCTGCAGTGGCGCCTGCAGGGGCAGGCCAGCCCCGACGCCCTCGTGCCGGGCGAGCAGCTGGGGCTCGGCGGCGCCAACGCCGTGCGCGGCTATGGCGAGCGCGAGCTGATCGGCGACCAGGGGCTGCTCGGCTCGCTGGAGGTCCTCAGCCGCGATTTCGCGCCGCTCGTGGGCGGCGCGCAGGCCCAGTTGCGCGGCCTGTTCTTCGTCGACGCAGGCAAGGTCTGGAACCACCTCGGCACGCCTTGCCGCAACGGGCAGTCGCGCTGCGCGCTGGCGTCGGTGGGCCTGGGCGCACGCATGATGATCGCCGGGCTGCAGCTGCGCCTGGACCTGGCGCACACGCTCAAACCGGGCCTCCAGACGGACCGGCACGAGCAGCACGTGCACGTGAACGCCACCTACAGCTTTCCCTGAGGCCTGAGCCATGAACCGAGCCCTCTTGCCGCGACACCTCAAGTTCCGCCCGCTGGCGGCCGCGCTGGCCCTGGCGGCCATGGCCTGCGCGCAGGCGCAGCAGACCTTGCCCAGCGGGCTGCAGGTCGCGGCGGGCCAAGCCTCGGCGCAGACCCAGGGCGGCGTGCTGACCGTGACGAATTCGGCCAACGCCATCCTGAACTGGCAGAGCTTTTCCATCGGCGCCCAGAACGCCGTGCGCTTCGTGCAGCCCAGCACGAGCAGCCAGGTGCTCAACCGCGTGACCGGCAACGACCCCTCGGCCATCCTCGGCAGCCTGAGCAGCAACGGGCGCGTCTGGCTGCTCAACCCCAATGGCGTGCTGTTCGGCCAGGGCGCCCGCGTCGACGTGGCCGGCCTCGTCACCTCGACGCTGAACATCGCCAACGAGGACTGGCTCGCCGGCCGCTACGTGCTCGGTGGCGCCGAGCCGGCGGCGGGCATCGTCAACCAGGGCGAAATCCGCACCAGCCTGGGCGGGCGCGTGGCCCTCGTGGGCGGCTCGGTCGAGAACCAGGGCCTCATCGAGGCCCCGGGCGGGCAGGTGCTGCTGGCTGCCGGGCGCAGCGTCGAGCTGGTCGACACCGGTGCGCCCAATCTCGCCGTCAGGATCACGGCGCCGCAGGGCGATGCCTTGAACCTCGGGAGCCTCAGCGCGGCCGGTGGGCGCATCGACGTGCATGGCGCGGCCGTCAACCAGCAGGGCCTGGTGCGCGCCGACAGCCTGTCGGTGGGGCCGGGCGGTGAGATCGTGCTGCAAGCCAGCGAGCGCCTGACGCTGGCCGCGGGCAGCGTGACGAGCGCGGACGCGGCGGCGGGCGGCGGTGGGCGGGTCCTGCTGCTCGGCCGGGAGGTCGGCGTGCTCGACGGCGCCGCGGTCAGCGCCTCGGGGCGCGACGCCGGCGGCACCATCCTCGCTGGCGGCGGCGTCCAGGGGCGCGATGCCTCCGTGCCCAATGCCCAGGCCCTCTTCCTCGGCCGTGGCGCCAGCCTGTCGGCGGACGCGCTGGGCCAGGGCAACGGCGGGCAGATCGTCCTCTGGAGCGACCTGGCGACGCGTGCCTACGGCGCCTTGAGCGCCCGCGGCGGCGCCCTCGGCGGCAACGGCGGCCTGATCGAGACCTCGGGCGGCTGGCTGGACTCGCGGCCCGCGCGCCTGGACGTGAGCGCTCCGCGCGGCCGTGCCGGCACCTGGCTGCTCGACCCCTACAACATCACCATCACCGACGGCGGCAGCGGCGTCGACACCGGCTTCGACGCCAGCTTCACGGCCAACGCCGACGACGCGGTGGTCACCACGGCCACCCTCAACGCTGCGCTGACCGCGGGCACCAATGTCACGGTCTCGACCGGCACCGGCGGCACGCAGGCCGGCAACATCACGGTCACGAGCGCCAACATCACGCCCTCCAACACCGCGCCGGTCACGCTGACGCTGCAGGCTGCCGGCGACATCGTGCTGGACAACACCCACATCACCAACAGCGGTGGGCCGCTGAACGTGTCGCTGCAGGCGGCGGGGAGCGGCGTCGGTGCGGTCAGCATCAACAACACCCACATCTGGACCGGCGGGGGCAACCTCACCATCGGCGGCCCCGGCGGCGGCCCGGCCGTGGGCCGCCCCGGCATGCCCGACGGCGTCAAGATCGTCGCCGTCGACATCACGACGGACGCCGGCGGCAGCGGCCCCGTCGGCGACGTCACCATCAACGGCAGGACGGCCGAGACCGGCGGCCGCGGCGTGTACTTCCCCATCGACCCCTCGTTCAGCAGCAACTTCGTCAGCACCGTCAACAACTTCACCGTCACCGGCAACTCGACCAGGGGCCGCGGCGTGGAGATCAACGATCTCTACCTGCAGCAAGCCAATGCTGCGATCACCATCACCGGCACCGGCACGGACGGCCTCTACATCACCAACCAGCAGTTCCCGCAGGTCTACCTCGGCGGCGCCAGCGTGACCCTGACCGGCGTTTCCACCGGCACCGGCTACGGCCTCTACATGGCGTCGGATCCGGCCAGCAGCAACCTGATCTACACCAGCTCCGGCGACCTCAAGGCCACGGGCCAGAACACGCAGGGCGGCCTGAATGCCCTGACGATCATGGGCGGCGGCGCCGACATGTTCTCGCTCAACGGCAACCTCACGCTGACGGCCCTCGGCGGCGGCGCACTGCTGAACGGCCTGAGCATGAGCACCGATGCCATCAGCAGCCGGATCGAACTTTTCAGCGACACCACGCTGACCATCGACAACAGCTCGCTCACGGCCGATTTCATCCATGTGCGCAGCTTCTCGACCCAGCTGCTGGGCACGACCTCGCTCTACAGCGGTGGCCCGGGCACGGCCATCCTCATCGAAGGCCCGGCCAACAACCCGACCAGCTTCTTCGACAACAAGGCCGGCAGCGGCGCGCTGGGGATCGACTCCTCCTCCAGCGGGCGCTGGCTGATCTGGAGCTTCGACCCTGCCGGCAGCGCCAGCATCAACCTCGGCGGCCTGGGCTACAGCTTCCAGCGCTACGGCACCGGCGCCGTGGCCGATGCGGCCAGCGATTTCGGCAACGGTGTGGCTTCCTACAACGTGCAGTACGCCACCATGAACGGCACGGTGGCCCCGCGCGCCTACAACGGCACGACCAATGCCGCGCTCAGCAACCTGAGTTTCACGCTGGACGTGGCCGGCGACACGCCAGGCTCGATCAGCAGCTACACGGCCAATTTCTCCAGCAAGGACGTCGGCACGCGCGCCGTGACCCTCAACTTCAGCGCGCCGCCGCAGTTCATGGACGCCACCGGCCATCCGATCTACGGCTACACGCTGCAAAGCGCTGCCAGCGGCAACATCACGCCGGCCACGCTGACCGCCACCGTCAGCGCCGCCAACAAGGTCTACGACACCACCACCGGCGCCACGGTCAGCGTCAGCGGCATCACCGGCCTCGTCGGCAGCGAGACCGTGGGCGTGGCCGGCTCCGGCAGCTTCGCGAACAAGAACGTCGGCACGGGCAAGATCGTCACCGCCAGCTACCTGCTCAGCGACGGCAGCAACGGCGGCCTKGCYTCCAACTACCAGTTCCAGGCGCCSGCCGGCAACGTCACGGCCAACATCACGCCGGCSCCCATCAGCTTCAGCGCCACGGCCCAGRACAAGGTCTACGACGCGCAGCYGACCGCCACGCTCGCCAACATCGYCATCACGCCGCTGGGCAGCGACCAGCTCACGCTCAACGCGGGCACGGCGACGTTCAGCRACAAGAACGTCGGCACGGCCAAGCCGGTCTCCATCAGCGGCGCCAGCCTCWCGGGCRCGGACGCCGGCAACTACCAGCTCGCCGCGCCCACCGGCCTCRCGGCCAACATCACACCGGCCACGCTCACCTTCTCGGCAACGGCACAAAACCGCAGCTACGACGGCACGACCGTGGCCCAGTTCACCGGCCTGGGCGTCACGCCGCTGGGCAGCGACCAGGTGACGCTGAATGCCGGCACGGGCGCCTTCGCCAGCAAGGATGTCGGCACCGCCAAGGCCGTCAGCACCAGCGGCTTCAGCCTCTCGGGCTCCGACGCCGCCAACTACCTGCTGGCCGCGCCCACTGGCCTGGCCGCCGACATCACGCCGGCCACGCTGACCGCCACCGTCAGCGCCGCCAACAGGGTCTACGACACCACCACCGGCGCCACGGTCAGCGTCAGCGGCATCACCGGCCTCGTCGGCAGCGAGACCGTGGGCGTGGCCGGCTCCGGCAGCTTCGCGAACAAGAACGTCGGCACGGGCAAGATCGTCACCGCCAGCTACCTGCTCAGCGACGGCAGCAACGGCGGCCTTGCCTCCAACTACCAGTTCCAGGCGCCGGCCGGCAACGTCACGGCCAACATCACGCCGGCGCCCATCAGCTTC